>JAAYDK010000154.1 GCA_012729295.1 Spirochaetales bacterium
CTATGTTCCTTTCGTCTACCTCACGATTGCATATTCCTTAATTCTGATTGCGCGTAGATTCCGCTTCAGTATTTCTGTCTATAGAAAACAAGGACTAATCATTATCGTCGGAGCTATCTTGCCGCTCGTCGTCAATACGCTCTATGTCTTGGATATTACTCCCATCCCTCATCTGAACCTTACCACAGCCTCGTTAAGCATAACCGGTCTCTTGTATGCCTGGGCGCTGATACAATATCGTTTCCTCGCTCCACTGCCGATTGCGCGAGATGTCATCGTCGAGCATATGGAGGCTGCGGTATTTGTATTCGATAAGGATAGCCGTCTGGTCGATTATAATAACTCGGCGGCCTTGTTAGTCGGGAATATTGAACAATATCTTGGTCTTGTAGCCGAAAAGTTTCCCATCGGACAAATCGGGAAACTCGTATCAACCGATTTTTCAGGGGATAAGGAGGTTCCCGGCCAGATTGAAATCGATCAAACTATCTTCGATATTTCCGTCCGGCACATCTGTCTGACAGGCAAGAGGGTAGAAGCTACCGTGGTGACGCTCTATGATGTGACTGAAAAAGAGGACTTGTACCGCCAGGTAAGAGAATTGGCGCTCAGAGATCCTTTGACCGGATTATACAACCGCAGGGCACTTATGGAAATGGGCGTTGACCTCATCAAAGGAATCAACGGAGATTCATCGAAACACTTCTGTGTGATGATGTTCGATATCGACCGTTTTAAACTGGTGAACGATACGTATGGTCATGCAGCGGGAGACCGAAGCCTTGTAGCAATCGCCAAGACTTTTATTCATCATACGAGAGCCCATGATTTGATCGGACGTCTGGGTGGAGACGAGTTTATCGTTCTCATGCCCGATACTACACTGGAAGAGGCTTTGGGAATAGCCAATACTATCCATGAAGAGGTGGGCCGTATCGTGTTGTTTGCCCCGAAGAGGACCTTTAGCGTTACGCTCAGTATCGGGGTCGCTTCGAATCAAGGACTCCTGATAAGCGATCCTCAAGAATCTTTGGAGAAACTGATATCGTTAGCCGACAGGGCTCTGTATCAGGCAAAAGAGAATGGGAAAAACTGTGTCTCTTCGATGTGCTGACTACATGTCCCATGCTAGATCTTGACCACCGGTTTGCCTAAAGAGCTGTAGCAGCTCGATAAGCGCATCCTTTTCCAATAGCTGAACCTTTGCCTTAAGCGATTGTTCTGTATCGTGTGTCTCGATAGTACAAGACTTTTGGATAATAATGGGTCCTGCATCAACGTGTGGCGTAACCAGATGTACGGTACATCCGGTGATATTGTTGCCACTAGCGCGCATCCTCTCGATTGCCAGCGCATGGACGTCGGCATCCTTCATGCCGGCGAAATCGGGAAGCAGCGAAGGATGTACATTGAAGATCCGGTCTTTCCATTTCAAGCAAAATTGTGCAGAAAGGATGCGCATGTATCCGATGAGCAGGATAATATCCACACCGGCTTCGTCCAATGATTTCGATAGTTGATGTTCGCGCCCGATACAAACGGGGATATCGTGTTCGCGAGCAAGATCGACGATTCCCGAATCTGCCTTATCCGAGCAGACCAGTGAGAAATCGACATCCAGGATACCGTGTTGCTTTGCATCGATCAGATATCTCAAATCGGTTCCTCTTGTCGAACCCAGTACTCCGACCGAAAGACGTTTGCGTAATCTGGTCATATGATCAATTTTTCGTCGAACGGCCACCGGAGAACCGATATCGGTCCTCCATCGCAATGTTCCTTGAATAGTCTCCATGGTAGATAATGCCTGCACACGGGCTTGGTCAATAGAATCGGCATACGATGCAACAGCCAGTGTGCGCGAACCCGCCGTTCTCAGTATCCCAGAATCGTCGCGTTCAACGGATCCGTAGAATATCTGTGTTCCTGCCATCTCAGAATCAATACTAAACGGTACGTTCCGCTCGGATAATTCGGGGTATCCGTTCGGAACGGCATAGATACATACTGATGCCTGATTATCTGATATCGGTCGGTAGGAGCTTAATGTACCGTCGGCGGCTGATTGCAATAGTTCGTAAGCATCTGAGCTTAGCAGTGTAAAAAAGTTGAGCGCTTCGGGATCCCCGAACCGTGCATTATACTCGATAAGCCGAATACCGTCCGATACTGCCATGTACCCGCCGTAGAGCACTCCGCGATACGGTTTGCCGAATTCGTTGCGTAATGCTTGAATTACTTGTTCATTTATTGAACAAGCTTGTTCGACATCAGTCTTGCTAAGAAACGGTAATAAATTATCTGGGCTGGAATAGCTGCCCATTCCACCTGTATTGGGTCCACAGTCCTCATCGAATGCGCGCTTGTGGTCTTGAATAGGAGTGCTGTGGATGCAGGAAATACCGTCGGTAATCGTCATCAGAGAAAATTCCTGACCATACAGCTTTTCTTCGATTACGATGGAAGTCTGTCCTGTCGAAAAGAGCTGACGGCACCAGGACAGGGCTTCATCATGACTACCCAGGTGTTCTTTGGAAACCTTGACGCCTTTTCCTCCCGACAATCCATCTGCTTTTACGACAAATCTCGGACCGAATGATGCAAGCGCTTCCTGGGCTTCATCAATCGAGTGGGCGATTCGGAATTTGGGAATGACTTCGGGTGCGATGGCACAAACGCACTCTCGAGCGTATGATTTACTCGTTTCGATACGAGCCAAGTCGGCATCGGGACCGAATACCGATATCCCCGCCGTTCTCAACGTATCGGCTACTCGAGCTTCCAAAGGAGCTTCGGGACCGATAACTGCCAAATCTGCGTGAAGCCGAAGTGCGATATCGCGAACCCATTCTGCATCGTTCACTGATCCGAGGGCCATCGTACCTTCGTAACGATCGCAGATGGTTTTTATCCCGGGATTCAGATTCGGTCCGCAACAGCTTATCGATAATGAATGTGTACTCTTGGAAAGTGCGTATGCGATGGCATGTTCGCGCGCTCCGCTACCGACTATCAGGACGGAGCGTTTCATGATTCGACCTCTTTATAACCGGCGACGTACGGACCTCCAAGACAGGCATGACACGGCATATCGATGCAGCCGACACTTTTTCTCATGACGGCTTCGATCAAATCAGGGGTTTCCTGATAAAAGAGAATATCGACTCCGAGATAGGCACGAATTTCCTCAATCGTATGGGAAGATGCTATCAGCTCGCCTTTGGTAGGGATGTCGACTCCGTATTGGCACGGGTGGGTAACAGGGGGACAGGCACTGGCAAACCATACCGCTTTTGCTCCGTAATCTCGTACCATGGAGACTATCTCGCGGCTTGTCGTTCCTCTGACGATGCTATCGTCGACGACAAGTACGACCTTGTCCTTGATTTCCAGTCGTTGCGGAGCCAGTTTGTAACGTACTGATTGACGTCTCTCCGCCTGGTCCGACATGATGAACGTCCGTCCGATAAACGGATTCTTATACAGCCCTTCCGAATATTCCACGTTTAATTCTTTTGCCATCGACAGGGCCATGGTGTTTGATGTCGATGGAGCTGGGATGACCACATCTGGCCTCAGGTCTTTATAGACCTCCTTCCATCGTTTCCCGAGATTTTCTCCCATTCTCAGTCGGGATCGGTAGACGCTGATGTTGTTGATGACAGCATCGGGACGAGCGAAGTAGACATATTCGAAAATGCACGGATTGTAGGATGCGTGTGCGAATATCTGGCTGAACAGATGACCCTGTTTGGTCACCATTACTACTTCGCTGGGGGCAATATCGCGTACATATTCAAATTCAAGCATATGAAACATGGTGTCTTCGGACGCGATAATATATTCATCGTGTCCCGTACGTGTTTTCTTGCCCAATACGAGCGGTCGAATCCCGTGTGGATCGCGAAATGCAATGAGACCGCGGTCTTTGATAAGACCGACTACCGAATACGATCCTTCGACCAATTCCGATAGGCTTTGAACCGACGCAACCGCCGCTTCGAAGAACTGCTCGTCATCCATCGATTCCGATATGTCGGCTTCCAAATATTGTTGGAGCGAAGATGCAAATAAATGGAGTAGAATTTCCGAATCGCTGCTGGTATTTAAATATCGTTTTCTCTGAACGGTTACTTCTTCACGAAGGACTTCGGGATTCACGATATTCCCGTTATGTGCGATTGCTATGCCGTTGGGAACACTTGTCCACAATGGCTGAACTTCCTCGACAAACGCTTTCGATCCGCTAGTCGGGTAGCGGGTGTGTCCGATTCCCATCGTCCCTTCCAGACGTTTGATATGACGGTCTTCAAAAATATCGCGTACAAGGCCCAGACCCATTTTAAAATGGAGCCGTTCATTGCACGTAATGATCCCCGCCGCATCCTGGCCGCGGTGCTGGAGCTGGATCAGACTGTCGTATAACTTGGTTGCAACTTGTTCGGCACACACCATTCCGACGATTCCGCACATATCAGGCATCTCCCTCTTGGCATGCAATGTTGAGAATTCTCATTGCAGCCAGTACCGCATTAGCCGGGTCCAGAACCGTCATTACGGGAACATTACTCGGCATTTGAAGTGTAGAATGGATGTTTACCAGCATATCGAGTTTATCGCTGAACGGTGGACATGCGATGACTGGAAACGTACAGTTGGCTGCGACGAATCCGGACAGTGCGTTCGATCTGCCGGCTATCGTGATGAATACCACAGAGGTATCGGAGCGGTACGATGATAGAATATCGAGAACCGTAAGCGGTTCCTTATGAGCGGATGCAATATGTACGTCGACGGCAATATGATGCTCGTTAAGTAGTTTAATCATTGTATCGGCGAATGGCTTGTCAGAACGAGAACCCATGATAATGACGATTTTTTTCATATTATCCCTCGCGTGCGGTTGTTTCAGCTACCGTCTGTGCGATTTCGGCTTCCAGATTCTTCAATCCGTCTTTCGGAAACTGAAACGTTTTTCCGGTAATCCGCTCGTATGCGTCGATATAGCGCAGCGATAGTTCCACGATTAAATCCTGCGGCGGTTTCGGCAATACTTCGTCGTGATACGGATCGCACACCTGTCTGAACCATAGTCGTATGAATTCCTTATCAAGACTCTGGGGTTCCTCACCTGAGGCAATCCGTTGTTCGTAACTATCGGCAATCCAGAAGCGGCTCGAGTCGGGAGTATGGATTTCGTCGATGAGCATAAGCTTCCCGCCTTGAGAAATTCCCATCTCATATTTGGTATCGACCAAGATCAGGTTTCTTTTTTTTGCTTCACGCGTTCCGTATTCGAACAGTTTCATCGCGGAAGCGCTTGCTGAGTCCCACTGTGCCTGAGTCATCAGGCCGCTTTCTACTATTTCCTGTGGAGAAATCGGTCGATCATGCACCTCGTCTTTGGTTGTCGGAGTTATGATTGCATGTGGTAGTTTCTGGTTCTTTTTCATCCCTTCAGGGAGCTTGTTGCCGCAATACGTTCGTTCGCCGTTCTTATAATGTGTCCATAGCGAAGTATCGGTAGAACCGGTCATATAGCCGCGTACGACAAATTCGACTTTACACGGGGTGCATCTTTGGACAATCGCTACGTTTGGATGCGGTATGCTTATCAAATGGTTGTCGATAATGTGTTCGGTATTATTGAACCACCACGCGCTGGTGAGGTTCAGGACCTGACCTTTAAAAGGAATGCTTGTGAGAACCCGGTCGAACGCACTCAGGCGGTCGGTAGTCACGAACAACATGCGCTTCTCATCTAGTACGTAACTGTCGCGAACCTTGCCTTCTCTACGATCGGGATAGGGCAGGTTTGTTTTGTCAAGTGTTGATTCAACATGGCTCTTGATAATGCTCCGGTATGTTTCTGCTTTGTCAGACATACATGCTCCTTTGGCTAAACGGATTGCTGAATATGTGCGTCGATACTGCTTGGTCGATTAAATTCGGATCTCCGTTGTCTGGGGTGATCGTCCATAATACCGCTTGTTCGATTTCTTTAAATTCGGTAACTCCAAAAGATTTATCGAGGGTTTGCAATACATGTCTTCCAACAAAATCATCACCTTGGTTTGGGAAAACGGCTATCGTTTTACCTTGTACGGGATTTTTGAGTTCGATGATGTATTCTTTGTTCGGATTGAAAAGCATGCCCGATGCGCAAGCTTGCTCGATTGCCTTGTCAAACGCCCCGGGTTCGCAAGACTCTTTAGCAAAAATAGTCCAGCGGATTGTTCTGGAAACCGAGACCGATAGACCGCGTCTACGCAATTCGCGTTCGACAGACACAGCGCTGTTGTCGGTGATGATGGTTGCAATCGTTATCGTCTTTACCAAGTTTCCTTTGATCTGAGCAGGCGTGTTCTGTACTTCATCGAATAATTCGGTATGTTCCATTTCGCTCATGAAATATGATGTCGGTCGGTCTTTTGTGTTGAGAATATAGGCTTTCATCGAAATGAACAGGCCAAGCGCAGTTTCGGTGCGTTCCGGGTGTGGCATGATTGCCATGACGTTTCCATGAAAATTGGTTAATGCAGCAATATTGTCTACCGATCCGTTCGGATTTGTTGGAAACGATTCTTCCAAAGCACCGCAAGCATCGCAATAACGGAAGGCAATCATATCGTGCTTCCGGTATGTGTCTAGCAGATGCTCCGGAATCACGAATCTTCCTTCTGCATGTGCGGCGGGCATGTGAAGAATCGTGTCGGGTAACAGCGAGCAGGTAAACGCCGATGCGGCAACTTGGTTGCCAGGTCCTACGACATGAATCCATGAGTTGTAAAATCCGGTTCCGATGATTTTTTGCCGTACCACGCGTTTGTTGTGGCTGAGTGCAGCACCGACCGGATATCCTTTAAAACCGGGTACCATACCGGACTCAACCAGAATTTGGGCACCGTTACAGATGCCCAATACCGGTTTGCCCTTTTCAGATTCTTGTTTTAAGACATCAAGCATCGGATCCAGCGCCGCAATGACTCCGGAGCGGCTACGGTCTTCGTACGAGAACCCCCCCGGAATCACATACCCGTCGAAAGCCGAAAGTTCATCGTACGCGGTATTCCATCTGATATACGCCGGTTCCATACCCGCCAGACGCACTGCCCGCGCGGTTTCTTGTTCACAGTTCGTCCCTGGAAATTCGAGAATCGCTATTCGTATCATACCAATTCACCGCCATGAGCGGATATACCGTCGATGTGGGTAAGCGGACCGCCTTTTTCGATAGAACCGATGAGATAAGCACCTAATGTAAAAGTCTCTTTAAGAGCATTGAGTACTTCGTTGATCCTGTTGTAATCAACAACCAGTACCAATCCGATTCCCATATTAAACGTTCTATACATTTGGCTGTTTTCAACTGAACCGATAGATTGTATCAAATCAAATATCGGCAATCTCGGCCACGATGAAGGATACAGACGGGCGCGCAGTCCTTCAGGCAGTACTCGCGGAATATTTTCAAGCAGACCCCCTCCGGTGATGTGAGCCATCGCCTTGATTGCGAATCCTTGTTCAAGCAGTTCCAGTACGCTCTTTACATAGACGGCGTGCGGAGCAAGAAGGGCCTGAGCTATGGTAGTTTGTGCATCTACCATATCATTCAAAGATTTTTTGCCGATGTCGAACAATACTTTCCTGGCAAGTGAAAATCCGTTCGTATGCAATCCGGTCGATGCGATACCCAGGACCGCGTCACCTTCTATTACCGATTCACCGTTGATAATCTTATCGCGTTCGACAAAACCTGTGACGAATCCGACCAGATCATGCTCGTCTTTCACGTAGGTACCCGGCATTTCGGCAGTTTCGCCACCGACAAGCGCTACATCGTGTTCTCGACAGCATTCGCATAAACCCCGCACGATTTGGGCAACCGTATCGGCAGAAAGCCGCTCGTTTGCGATATAATCGAGAAAGGTGGCGGGGCGGGCGCCATGAACCACAATATCATTGGCGCACGCAGCGAACAAATCCTTACCGATGGTAGCATAGTCGCCGGCCATGTTGCACACGGTAATTTTTGTCCCGACACCGTCGGTGCTCTGCACCATGACAGGATTCTTATACGATGCGGCGATGTCGCCGATATCATAAAAAGACGCGAAGCTGCCGATTCCCTTAAGCACGCGCGGATTATGGGTGGAAGCAGCCAGCGGGCGAATCATTTCAACCGCCTTATTCCCTTCGTCGATATTGACTCCTGATGCAGCATAATCAATTGGTGCCATCGTTTTCTCCGTTTATGAAATAATTGAGCGTAGTCCGTCCTGCCATGCTCTTCTTGCCTTTTCAATCGGACAAGAAAGGTGTTGTATCCGTATCTGTTGTTCTGCACTAGTGTTTCCGACCAACCGGCAGTACACCGAAGCTGCCTGAGCTTCCTCGATCAGCCGATGTGCATGATTTTCCGGTACTTCCAAGAAAAATCCTACTGATTCAGAAAATAGTATCTGCTCGATTGCTGCATCCGAATCGATTCTGACATCGCATCCGATATTGCTGGTAATTGCCATTTCTGCCAATGCAACCGCTGCTCCTCCGTCGGAGATGTCGTGGCACGAAAGAACAGCTTGATCTTCTATCCAAGAGCTTATCAAAGGCGCGAAACGTTTGAGCATGTGTACATCCGGTTTAGGTAGCTTGTTTCCCAGATACCCATGGATGTGGTAGTAGATGCTACCGCCGAGTTCGTCTTTGCGTTCGCCGATCATGAGAATGCTTGAGCCGACAGCGGTAAATGAAGAACCGATTGCTTTACGATAATCGGATATCTTTCCAATGACGCATACCATCGGACTGGGTGGAATCGATTGCCGTTCCGACTCGTTATAAAGCGACACGTTGCCGGCGATTACGGGTATGGATAGCTGCTTGCACACATCCGCTATTCCCCGAGCTCCTTCGGCAAATTGCGTCATTTGTTCAGGTTTTTCAGGATTCCCGTAACAGAGGCAATCGGATAACGCAATAGGGGTTGCACCGATCGCAATCGTATTGCAATACGACTCTATTACTGCATTGGCGGCTCCCTGATACGGATCGATCTTGTTATATCTCGGATTTTGGTCGGTAGACAGAGAAATACCGAGTAATCTGATTTCTTTAGGATAATCGATGTCTTCAAAAGGACAGATCAGTCCAGAATCAGCTGCTCCCGGTTCGAGAACACTTATTCCCTGGACTTGCTTGTCGTATTGCTCGTAAATGCAACTTTTGTCAGCGATATTAACATCGGCAAGGATGTTCAACCAATTCTCAAGCGGATCTTGATGTGCCAGTACGGGTTCCGGTTGCCGGATGTTGAGATTGCCCAACGGTCTTTGATAGGAAAATCCCCGGGTAACGCATACTGCCGGAGCATCGACGATCGTCTCGCCTTTCGAGACGACTCGGTAGCGCGTATCATGCGTAATATGACCGATTACTCGTGCTTGTGCACCGTATGAAACTTGGGGAAGCGCATAGGTCACGTTGTAATGATTCAGGACGGTATCGACCAAACGATCGGGGGCAACCCACATGTAGCGTTCCTGAGTTTCGGCACACAGAATTACATAATCGGGTATCGCCGAATCGGATACGTGCACTGCATCGATGTCGACTACCGCACCATACCCACCGCTTTCTGCTAATTCTACGCTGGCACACGCAATTCCGCCGGCACCGAGGTCTTTAAATGCGACCGATTGCAGTTCTCCGCGTTCTTTTAATAATGCAAACAGCTCGGTTGATGCTTTGATGATATGGCGGCCGAGAAATGCGTTCGGTTCCTGCACGGCACCTTTATTTTCCTCACGTTTGCTCTGTTCCAATTGAAAACTGGCAAAGCTGGCCCCTCCGAATCCGCTCGAGTCGGTAGGTTTCCCGACAAGAATCAGCTTGTAGCCGTCGGCCTGAGGAGGAGCATAGGAGTGGATGATTCCATCCTCTTCGATTGCTCCCAGCGTGACTACGGTAACCAGGCAATTGCCGTCGTAGCCTTCGTCGAACTGAATACCGCCTCCGATATTCGGGACCCCTATGGGGTTGCCGTAGCCTGCAATACCTGAAACAACTTGGTTCAGCAGCCAGATATTATGTGGATTATTGAGATTTCCGAAACGCAGGTCGTCGGTTAAGGCTACCACCTTTGCCCCCATGCAACATACATCCCGGACATTCCCGCCGACTCCGGTAGCGGCTCCTTCGTACGGGACTACCTGGCTCGGATGGTTATGGGATTCGTGACTGACGACAATCGCATACCCCTTGCCCGACGCATCACGGGCAACCCGAATGATTCCTGCATCTTCTTTTGCCCCGATAATCACATCTTCACCGTCAGTGATGAATTGTTTGAGATAGGAACGGCTGCTTTTATACGAACAGTGTTCCGACCCTTCGATGCCGAACAAGATTAATTCTGCAATCGTTGGTTCGCGTTTAAGGATTTCTTGCTGCAGCTGTCGTGCTTCATCGCAGGAAAGGGAGCATCGGATAGCTTGTAAGGTTTCTCTGATGGCGGTATCGGTCAAGTGGGAAAAATCGAAGGTTTGCATCGCCGTCTCCATAACATTTGACAATCTTGAACCGAATACGCCGATAGTCTGAAAAATCAAAACCGTATCAGACGAAGAAACAGATGTACAGCCGCTACGTACCGGTAAAGGCTTGCAACAAATTTCTGTATATTTTGTACAAATATGTTGCAAGAATGCATTTCTTATACGGTATTTTGTAAAATTATGCAACAGACTTTCCCTTGCATGTTGCATAATTTATTTATGTCGCAACAAATAAAAAAGTTGGCAATAATATTGTAGC
>JAAYDK010000155.1 GCA_012729295.1 Spirochaetales bacterium
AACAACCAAGGTACCGTGTTCGGCATGACGCAGCGCCAATTCCTTGGCAATCCGATTTGTCGAATCGACAGTGTCGAAGTATAGAATGGGTATGGTTGCATCCGAAAGAAACGCGCTAATACCCGAAGCCGACAGAATGTCGTTATCTACTGATAGGCGGTAGCCCAATTTGGGTGAAGCAGATATCTCATAACCTTCCGATTTCAGATCCTTTACCGCTTTCCAGATTGCCGCGCGGGAAATCCCGATCGATACAGCCATCGCTTCTCCCGAGCAAAAGGAACCCCGGTGTTTTTCCAGCTGTTCCAAGACCAATTCTTTCGATGTCATACGCACCCTCGCTTATTGTAAACCTTAACATATAATCATGTTTACAATCCAGCGTTTGTATGATACAAAAGCCTCATGTCTACAAACCGGGCCCATCCGATTCGTTCAATCGTCGTCAGCGCGCTCTTTGCAGCTTCCATGGCTGCCGGAGCGATTATCACCATACCGATCGGCATCGTTCCGATTACCTTGCAGACGCTTTTCGTCCTGCTTGCAGGTTTGCTCGGAGGACCGCGAATAGCGCTGACTTCAACGGCAGTGTATCTTTTGCTCGGAACCATGGGACTACCGGTATTTTTCGGCGGTATCGGAGGAATCGCTCATTTTGCTTCTCCTACCGGTGGTTTTCTTATCGGATTGTTTTTCATGGCTGCTGTTACCGGAGCTTTCTCCTGGTTATCCGAACGCATTGCCCGATCTCGGGGACTTCGATTGGTCATTGTCTCTTTCGGAGTACTATGTGCTTCGGTTGTTCTTTATGCGACAGGGTTACCGCTGCTGCGTGTTCGCCTAGGTTTAGACTGGACAAAAACATTTGCCGTCGGGCTTCTTCCGTTTATACCGGGCGATATAATCAAATGCATCGCTTCGGTGGTGTTGTACGACCTGTTTCGCAAAAAGATTTCTGCTTTTCTGTACCTGAGATGGGGAGAACACGATTATGAGCTACCTTGACGTACGCAATCTCAGCTTTTCATTCGACCACACACAACCAATCCTTCGGGATGTGTCGTTCAGCATCGAAAAAGGAAGCCTGACGGTTCTGACCGGGCGCAACGGATCTGGGAAGACGGTGCTGCTCAAATGTTTGAAAGGGCTCTATCCTATTTCTGCCGGTTCGATAGCCGTTGAAGGAAATAAATACGAGAAGGCACGTAAGGAAAGAAATCGAAGGTTCGCTTTGGTTTTCCAGGAAGCAGAAAGCCAGATCGTCGGACAAACAGTATATAAGGATATCGAGTTCGGCCTTGAAAATTTAGAAATCCCTAAATCCCTCAGGAAAGAAACCATCGATTCGACCGCGAGATTGATGCGAATCAAGCATCTGCTTGGCCGAAGACCCCAGACGCTCTCGGGTGGCGAACTGAGAAGGCTTGCCATCGCAGGAGTACTTGCGATGGCTCCCCAAATCCTGATGCTCGACGAACCGTTTGCCAACCTCGATGCAGATGGAATCACAGACATTCTTCAGGTCTTGGTACATATGAAAGCCCAAGGCCACACAATTTTAGTGGTCACTCATGAGTTGGAAAAGATACTCGCACATGCCGATCGTCTTGTGGTCATGGACCGGGGAACCGTCGTCATCGAAGAGGCCCCCTCAATCGCCGTTTGTTCGGTGGAGCAATTCGGTGTTCATAGACCGCGCTGTTCATGCGGGTACCTGCCGGTCGAGGAGATGACATGGCTGACGTAGTATTGTTCTCCTACCGCGAAGCTTCGACCCTTCTACATCGCCTTCATCCGCTTACAAAAGTATTGGCAATGATTGCTTTTTCGATTGTACTCTCGCTCAAGTCGGGTAACGAGCCGACGACCCTTACACTTTTATCGTGTATCCCGATCATCGGGATGATTGTCGTCCGTTTCCCGTTAAGAACCTATGTAAAACGCATGGGATTTTTTATCGTCGTCGCCTGTATCATCGGTGGCTTCAGATACCTGGCAACGCAGCAAACCGGAACATCGATTATGGCGGTAGTCAGGTTCT
>JAAYDK010000459.1 GCA_012729295.1 Spirochaetales bacterium
ATCATGCACTCCACCGCCACACGGCTGTGCTGGTCGTTCCACAGGCAGTCCGACACGATGGCGTCCGAGATCTGGTCGCAGATTTTATCAGGATGGCCGGCGGACACTTGTTCGCTTGTGAATATCATTTCGCTCCTCCCCACAAGAAAAGAGCGGGATTGCTCCCGCCCTTTGTCAATTCTGTCGAGTCTAATCCTATCACATGTTTCGGGTGTCTTTCAATGTCTTTTACTGTCCTTTTTGCTGTTTAACATGATGTTTACATCCGCAAGCGCACGCCCATGTACCTTGAATACATATCGGTCCTCCAGCTCCAATTCCCTGGAGATCTCATCCCAGTCTTTGAAGCACAGATACCGCAGCTCGAGCAGCAGCTGGTATTGTGGATTCGTCACGCCTTGAAGGGTCCTATGAATCTCACGCTTCAAATCCACCAGCGTCTCGATCGCTTCGCTGAGCTCTTTTTCCGCTTCCATCAACCGGATGATGGTGTCCTGCAGGGACGATGTGTTGCGCGTATGCGATACAGGCGCTTCCCCGAAGGCGATGGTGACCTTCCGCGTCAAACTGCGGAGTTTCTCAACCTGCTCGAGCTTGCTGTTGATTCGCTTGTCGAGCAGGTATGCCTGTCCAAGATACTCCTTCGCCGTCATTTCGATTTACCTCTCCAGGGCATTTTGCCGCGGTAGTATTTCTCCGCAATGTCCATCTGCGTGTCTTCCGGGAGTGCGCGCAGTCGCGCGTGTGCTTGTTTCAAGTCCAGCTGCTGCAGCCAGCGCGGCTTGTACAGCGGGCAATTTCCATACCCGGCGCAGCTGCCCTCCGCCGTTGCGCCGCATTTGCCCTTATCGTTGATCGCAAAGCATTGTTTGCCTTTCATGTGAGCCCTCCGGTCTCTGTGTATTTCACCGGTGCATTACCGCTAGAACCCTGGGATTCAGTAAGTCTCAAGACTCGCTGTTCGTTGTCCACCTGGGTAACGAGCATCTGCACATCGGCGACGCTCTCGACGCGGCGGGCAATTCCGCCGGCGCAGTTGATCCTGCGAATCGCACGCTGCTGAAGTACGGTGAGCCGGCCATCCGGCTGTTTCACCTCCAGCGCAAGAAAGCGCCCTTTGTAGCAACAGATCACGTCGGGAATACCGGAGGTCCCATATGGGCCCCCGTGCTCTTTCCAAAAGAAAACGTCGCTTCCCAGCGACGCAAGGTATCGTTTGATGGCAGCGACAATATCACGCTCCAGCATGCTGTTCCTCCCGGAGGGCCGCGCACTCGTCCTGTAACTGCGCAATCTGGCGCTCCATCGTGCGCTGGTTCTCCTCGTAGGCGCGGATCCGCTTTTCGTAGCTCTCACATCGAGAGCGAAGCTCGCCCTTGGTGGCGTTGGCAATCTGTACGGCCTCAGTGTACTTCTCAAACAGCGCCGCATAGATCGGGCTGCCCAAAAGGCGGTCATGCGATGCACCAGCGATGCTGTCCGCGTCTCCCGTTATCTGTACCGCTGCGGGGTTGAAGAAATCCAACATCTCGACCTCGATGGACTTCGCCGTGACGATCTGCTCCTCGATGTGCTTTACGGCCTCACGCTCTTCTTTCGTCATCTTCCGGCGGAGCTTCACTTCGGATACCACGGGTACCCCGCGCAGCTTTTCGTCTGGCGTAAAGGTTGAGCCCTTGAGCTCCGGGTCCTGTTCCCCCATGCAAGCTTCTTTGTACGCGCCGAAGATCGTTGTCTTGCCGCTGTCGACTTTCTCAAGAAGGTCCGGGCGCTTGTCGGCGACGACCTCGGCTCTTTCCATCTGCCGGCTGCTGGTGAAGCCCGCCTTCTTTGCGACAATATCCCGTACCTTTCCGCGCTCTTGGGAAAGGGGTGCGCAAACGCCCACCCCTTCTGTTTCCCACCCGTGAGATCGGAGCGTCATACGGAGCTTCGCCTTTTCAAGTTCTACAGCCTTGATCTTTTCGGCATACTCCAGTCGCTCCGACATCGTGAATTCCTTCCGCTGCTCGTTCTCGTCTATCTCCAGCATCAGAGCCTCGTCCGCGGCCAGCGGCGTGAGGATCGTCGCACGCAAACTTTTGAACCCGAGCATCCGACATGCTTCCATGCGGCGGTTGCCCGCAATGAGTGTGTATTTCTCATCAGCGTTCTCCATCACGGTGATCGGGTTGATCAGCCCGCGCTCCGAGATGCTCCCCGCGAGCTTGTCGAGCTCGCCGTTGTCCTTGCGAATCCTAC
>JAAYDK010000156.1 GCA_012729295.1 Spirochaetales bacterium
TGGCCGAGAACGTGAAGGGGATCGACCTGATCGTGGAAGGCTCGTCGTACGATGCACCGGCGGGAGGCAAGCGAGTCGGAGATACGCTGATCGTGTCGGTGGACGCGGGACTGCAGAGCGTGGGCGTGGTGCAGGTGCACGTGGTCGACGGCGAGGCCGAGGCGAGCTATGCGGCGCGCATCGAGGCGAGCGACGTGAAGAATCCTGCAGCAAGCAGCCTTGCGAAATCTTACGGAATCACAGAAGTTCCCGCTGACCAAGAAGTACTGTCTTATATCAACTCGTTATATACAGAACAGATTCTTAGTACTGAGATTTCTGAAAAACTTGTTGTAGATGCTCCAAAAGTCGAGATAGTTTCAATTAAGCCAACGACAATTGAACAAGTTGATGTAAGCATCGCAACCATAGAACCGATACCTTCTACCCCTAATGTTTCGATAACAAATACTGTAGTAGTTCAACCACCTATAGTAGAAACCATATCCACTGTAAATGAAATACCAGCCGTTGAGACAAAGATAATAAACACAAGTGAACTGCTTAACGTACAACAACCGCAAGGTATCGTCACCGGGAGCAGCGAAGTTCCTTCCGATACGTTTGACTTTGGAGCAACTACCTCAATAAAAGTTGCTAGATACGGAGCTCTCGGAACAGGAAACTCCAGCGTACGTCTTTCTGTGAATCCTTACTTCTCTTTTAACGCATTCTCATTGGGATTGCAGTTGGTAGTGCCGTCTCCTGCGACTATTCACGATACAAACGTACTTTACATGGATTTTTCATCAGTTCTTGATGGCATGCGAAGCACTTTATCGTTCATTGATTACGTCCGATATGGAGCAGCCCAAGATAATTTTTATCTGCTTGCCGACGATCACACTCCGATTCGTTTTTCAAATTCAACCCAAGTGAGAAATTTGGCAGTAGAATCGTATGCATCTGACGAACACCTCGGATTCTATATGAAGGGGTCCTACCCTACATTCGGATTCGAAGTTTTCTTTGATGATTTATATCTACATGCTGCACATAGTGCAAAAGACCACTTTGCAGGAGTAGCGTTTACCTTTACACCATCCCCGCTCGGATATCCATTTACGTTCGGGGTATCCTCACTCGTACGTTTGAACATTGGTGCTCAACAAGTCAAAGCCTACCCCGCTTTGAATTTTACCTTCCCCATCAAGGACGAGCGTACATTAGGAGTATCGGCATTTTTAAGCGCTGCCACGGCCTTGGGAATTGCTCCATTCGATACAAATATCGCCTATGATTCAACGACCGGGACCCTTACGAATCTGATGGTTGCAACCGGAATTGACATCCGGAGTCTCGACTTTACGATGAGGTTCGCAGCTGCATTCGTGAATAATACTGATGAAGCGATGGAGTACGGATTCCTCAACGATACGTTTTATAACGGTACTCGTATCGTGAGTCATCCGTCTGGCGGCTGGCATTGGAACCTTGCTGCCGACGCAACCTATGCAAGCGAAAAGCTGTCGGTCGGAGGTTCGCTCTTCGTCCCTGTCTCGCTTGGTTTCGATTCCATCCTCCCTACTGCCGCAAATGCATCGCTTAACGCCGATGTGGCAAAATTATTTATTTCCTATACCGGAATGCCGATCGAGCTATCCCTGGGATTCAAGCGAATAGGTTTTACGACTGCCTTTGCTACGCTTTTCGACTTCTCGTCCGGCTTTAGCGGTTTTATTTCCAATGTTAAAAATTTCATATTCGACGGTCGCGATACCCAACCATACTTTTCGGCATCTTATCGTTCCGGCATCTTCGACGTGAGCGGATCTGTTCTCATGGGATTCGACGGAACAAGTTATATGCCAAAAATCGAACTCGCAAGCCACGTTTCCCTTACGCCCTCGATACTTGATGACTTAAAGCGTTCTGATCTTGACTATGGAGTATTTTCAAAGAACGCGTCTGTCAATTGGAGCAGCACGCTTGGCGTAGGGTATGACCGGCTTTTGCTGACCGGTGCCGACAAGAACTATCTGACACTGAGGCCGTTGGTTTCCTACACCGGAACATCGTTCTCGATCGGAATCGGGCCTAAGATCACACTTGATATGAACGGGTCTATCGGTTATGCCAATTGGTACACTCATGATGATTCGAAACAATTCTCATTCGGTACCGATTATGTATCGTTGTCGCGAATCGGCCTTGTATATGATGCGCTTACCGACGTATTCGGACTCATCGATCATGTTTCGATCGGCTCTGAAGCCTCTGCGTTCCGGTTGATCGCAAATAAAACGATGGATATGACGCTTGGTGAATTGATCAGGGGTGTATCGGCTACTGAAGATCATCCGTTTGCTGATCGGCTAGCTCTCTTTACCTCCTACGATAGTAGAATCTTCTCGGCAAAGGCCTTCATGAACGATATGACCGAGATGCAGCTTGGTGCGCTGTACATGAGTCTGACGCCGTTTAGAAATTGGAAAGGCTCTCTTTCGCTTGGATTAACCGGAAGTGCAAAGATTTCAGGAGCCAGCAAACGTCTCGATCTATTCCCGTCGATGGAAGTGAACCTGCCCATTCTTACAAACGAACGGTATACGTTGGGCTTGGAAGGGACCTTTACCACTTTAGTAGGTATCGATTCAGCATATCCGGGTTGGCTGCGTCAAATGCTTTATACCGGTTCAAGCGGATCATTTATTACAGATCTAGACAACTACCTTGTAGGAGCACATGTACATCTTGAGTTTGGGAATACTTTTGATATGCGCCTAACTGCAGCCTTACAAGAAGGTGCTGTTTCATACGGTATGTTCGACAACCTATTCTTCCGCAACCGAGCGTTTATCAACGCATCCATCGACAAAGAATGGAATGATACGGGATCAATAGCCAGGACTTGGCTTGCAGCTGCAGAATTCTCCAGTGAAGCAGAGCACGGTTCGTTATCCGGAACATATCGTTTACCGTTCTCTTCAACCTTTACTCCGATATGGGCGAACGATTATCTTTCTTTCAAAGGAGAACTTGAGACTTCGTTTGGTGCGTTACGTGCTTCCTTCTCGAAAAAAGGTCTAGCTGGGGCAGTCCAAAACCTTATAAATGGCAGTTTGGATGTGGGTGGATTCTTTCTTTCAGGACAGAGTGCACTCAATACATCCGTCACAATTGTCCAAGGACCTATCGATTTTACCCTCGGTGCGGGGCTGACTGCTCAGTATCAAGCAGATACGACGTGGAACGGTGCAGTACCCAAGCCGGTACCAATCGTAAATCTTTCGACTGTTGATGTACGTCCTACGGTAAGCTTCCTCGTTAATCTGAGATTATTCTAAACCAACAGTCCCCTGACGGAATCGGGGGACTTATGGTATCATGACCTATGAGAGATTATAAGCACATACGTTTACTCGATCCGATTGTTGCTCAGAGAATTGCAGCAGGCGAAGTTATCGAACGTCCTGCTTCGGTTGTGAGAGAACTCATCGATAATGCTATTGATGCTGGTGCAAAACATATTAGCGTTCAGATAGTCGGCGGTGGACTTGATAGAATTACCGTTATCGACGACGGAAGCGGCATAGCTGCTTCTGATTTAGTGCTGTGCTGTCGCTCCCATGCGACGAGTAAGGTTTCTACGCTACAAGATCTTTACCATATCGATTCTATGGGATTTAGAGGAGAAGCCCTTTATAGTATCGCATCGTGTTCAAAAGTCACTATCGCCAGTACCATGGCAGATAGCGAAGGTCACACCTATGTGGTCGATAACGCTTCACAAGGAGATGTAACACCCGGTGGCCCTCTTCAGGGTACCCGCATCGACGTGGAACACCTGTTTGCGTCCATACCAGCCCGCAGGATGTTTTTAAAACGACCGTCGACCGAAACTCTCATGTGTAAGAATACCGTAATCGAAAAAGCGCTGGCCTTTCCTGAAATAGCATTTTCCATGTACGACGGCGAAACATTAAAGCTTGAATTTCACATAGCACAACGTAAACAACGGGTATTGGAAGCCTTGGAAGGAGACAGGAATGTCATCCCTGCTGAAACAATCGAAATGGAATCGAAGGCTGGTAGATTTTCTTTATATGCAGTCGCTTCGACAGCAGCCTATTGGAGAACCGATCGGCAGCATATCAAAATCTACCTCAACAAACGTCCGATCGATGAATATGCGTTGGTACAGGCTGTAAGCTATGCGTACACAGGAATGCTTCCAGGTGGAGCGTTCCCCTATTGCTACCTGTTCATAACTGTCGATCCGGAACTAGTCGACTTTAATATCCATCCCGCCAAACGCGAAGCAAAGATACGCAATAAAGCCGATATTCATCATGAGATTGTCTCGATGATCAGGGCGCAGAACAAACCGAGTTATGCAAAAGTCTTTTTGCAAGACGAATCAGCTTCCGTTAATCAGGAATTTCAATTTGTCCACGAACGACAGGTTTACCACCGTGCTCCTAGCGATGTTCGAGTCCAACAAGATGCCG
This sequence comes from Spirochaetales bacterium, assembly GCA_012729295.1. Classification (GTDB taxonomy): domain Bacteria; phylum Spirochaetota; class Spirochaetia; order Sphaerochaetales; family Sphaerochaetaceae; genus JAAYDK01. The sequence goes on from JAAYDK010000156.1 coordinate 4,491, forward strand.
TCTCTTCAGATCCGAACTGGTTTTCCCGAGCCAAGGAATTGTTGCAGAATCGAAAAGTAGAGAAGGCGCTAATCCAGCCTGCTGAAGACAAACCTGTATATATCGGACAAGTGTTTCGCCTATTCTTACTTGCCGAATGGAAAAATAAGTTCTACATCATCGACCAGCATGCGGCACACGAACGATTATTATATGATGAAATCAGAAGTCATGGCGACATTCAGCCGCTGATGATTCCGATTCGCTTCGAAGTTGACCGAGATGTCGATTTGTTCTTATCGGAACATAACCACTGGTACGCAGATTTCGGATTGACGCTTCATCGCAGTGCCGATCTCGAATGGGAGCTTCAATCGATTCCGGCCATCTGGAAATCGATCGAACAAGATGTCGTCAGATTTATCGGAAGTCAGACCGGGAGTCTGGAAGATCTTGATGTTGCTTTCTACGCATCCATCGCGTGCCACGATGCAATTAAAGATGGTGATCGAATCGATCAGATTTCTGCTCAAGCTCTCGTCGAGAAAGTGCTTTCGATGTCTCAGCCTGTTTGCCCTCACGGTCGTATGTTCGTAATCGAATTGACCGAAGAACATCTTAAGAAAGCAGTCGGTAGAATTATCTGAAAATCGTTCGTCCGACTAGCAGTACCCCGGATTGTTTATCGAATGTCAGGTACACCGCTCTTACAATCTTGCTCTGCTTTTCGGTGTCGTTTGAACGTTCGGTATACACCGATGTACCTGTATAGCGTGCTGAAGAGAGCAGCAAGTCGTTATCATCAAACAAATATATGTTCCAATCAAGGTCGGAAGGTGCAATCTGTTCGTTAAACATTAACTCGAGCGAACGCCTTTCGTCTTTGTATTCCCATACAAGCTCGGGGATCGTATCATACAATCGCACATCGGCCGATATCGATTTCACGTCAATTGGATATTGCTTTATCTGGCCGTCCGGCAAACCTATTTCTATAATCCAGGAACCGACAGGTAGCGGCATATCGGGAGGCAGTAGAAACTCTGATAAGCTGATGTACCACAAAGAGCCTGATGTATAGGGAGTACAGAAACATTCCCACGTAAACGATGCATCGGGAGCGATCAGCGTCACATGATAGTCCTTATCGGTCACGTTTGTATCTATCTCGACGGTAACAGCTATTCCTTCCGAACGGTATGACAATCCATCACCCGTATAGGAACGGGCGACGATAGGATACGTGACAACGGTCCCGATATCAAAACGGGACCGTTCGCATGAAACCATAAGAAATATCAAAACGCAGATGGTGCATAGCAGACGAAGAAGGCGGGACATCTTTGACCTCTACAGCCCCAGAGCCTGCATCTGCATAGTGACCGGATTCGCATAGGTAGTAAGCACTACGTCCCGAACATCCGAAGTCAAATCCTTGTACCTGCTTAAAAATTTTTTCGTATTCAGATCAGCATACTTGTCTTCGAATCTATTGCTTACGTTTACATAATCGTATGAGAAATAATTTGTATCCCATAGACGATAACCGCAATGGATTTGGCGGTCTATCTCGTTTGCAACATCTTCGGGAGAGCCATACTCGCCTCTTAGCGGTGTACCGAAGGTAATATGGACCTGTCCTTTGAAACGACGCAAGCCACGAAGCATGTTTACCAGATCCTCATATTTCTTCTTCGAATAGGTACCGTGAAGCTTTTTGTACACTTCTTCCCTACCCTTGTTGATATCGTTCGGATCATATTGATAGGAAATTGCGACAGGAACGATGTTGCAGAGCCCGACAAGCTCGGAAAAATTGAGTTTGCGTTCCTTCATCGCCAGATAGAGCATTTTGATAATACTCGGACTTGTCTTGTCGATACCGTCCTTCGTACGACCGCTTCGCTGTGCGATCCATATCGATTTGTGATCTTCGGTAACCAGCTGAAAGAAATATCTTGATAACCGAAGCGATTCGATATACATCTCGCGCATCGGAAGATTTCTTTTTACCGTAACTCCACCGTTAAGCTTAAACATATCGGTGGTAAACTGGTTAACCAGAAGATTGTCTCCGATAGCCATTTCACAAATCGGATATCCAGAACGTATGAGAGCCAAGTCAAGTAAGGCACAATCTAGAACAATATCCCGATGATTGCTGATAAAAAGGTATGATGATTGTTTATCGAGATGCTCTATACCGCTGAATGTGAACGAAGTCATCGAGTTACGCTCGATGGTCGGAAGAAAAACGCCTGCCGTTATCAAGCGCTGAAAATCATCATAGCTTTTTACTTTATCCAACAACGGTGGAATCTGATCCTTCATCTGGTGGCTTTTCCAAGCGGTTTTGATGATATTTCCGCTATAGAGCACTTCAGCCATATTCTCAAGGAACTTGGGATAAGCTTTTATTCGGTTGACTGCATCGATGACAGCTTGTCCCTCGTAGGGAGCAATATCACGATACTCTGATTTATCCATGTTTTTTAAAACTCCACATTAAGAGATTTCATATACTGAGCACGCTCCCAATGTGACGGGTCGTCCATACGCTTGTGCGCGACCTTACCCCTAAAATCGATGAATGTGTTAGCGTCGTGCTCGTCCATCCAACGAAGCAAGCCTTCCAGCATCGTGCCGATAATTGCGTGACCGTGCTTCATTACCGCAGAACAAACCTGCACTGCCTTGGCCCCGGACAGCAGCATCTTAACCAGTGTCTCTGCAGAATGGATTCCGGTAGAGGCACAGATATCGCAATTCAGATAAGCCGAAAGTAAAGCAGTCCATTGAAGACTCTGGTAATAATCGTTAGGATCGCTGAGGTTTATCGTTGGCTTGATCGTTAAAGTCTTGATATTAATATCCGGTTGGTAAAATCTGTTGAATAGTACAACGGCATCGACTCCCATTTTATCAAAAGTCTTTACCACGTTGGCCAGCGAAGTAAATTGCGAACTCATCTTAATCGCCAGCGGAAACTTACATATCGATCTGGCAGCCTTAACCACCTCGTAATAGGAATTTAAAATCTCACCCTGTTCAACCGATGGATCGGTCGGCAGGATAAACTTATTGAGTTCGAGAGCATCGGCACCCACTTCGGAAAAGCGCTCGACATAATCGAGCCAGGCACCCTTCGAGGTGCAGTTGACACTCGCGATTACGGGAATGTCGAGTGCATCAGTTGCCTGCTCGACCAGCGAAAGATATGAGTCTATATAATAGTTTCGCGAAGATTCTTCAACGAAAGTCTGTGCGTCTGCATGTACAAGGAATTCGTCAGAGCCCGCAATCATCCGTTTGGCATCGGATTCGATCTGCTCTTCAAAAATTGACTTTACGACGACAGCCCCGGCACCGGCGTCTTCACATTTCTTTAACTTGTCAAGGGATGATGTCAACGGTGAACTACCTACGATGATCGGATTTTTCAGCGTAAGCCCCATATAGGTTGTTTCCAAGCGCTCCATAATAATCCTCCACGGCAATCATAACTGAAAAATATGCCGATGTACAGGGACACCGGCATATCAAGACATGTAAGGCTACATCGAGATCATCAAAAACAGACCCTTTAAACAGATAAGGCTAAAGAATATAAGGTATCCTGAAGTTATGGGACTGATATACGACGAATGTCTCGACTTCCAAAATCTTGGTTACTTTAACCAACTCTTTTTTGAAGAAATCTAACAACGAAAACCCTTCAGCTTCACTCAACACCAGTTGTACGATCAAATCGTACCGGCCGGTCACAACAGCAGCGGAAATCACTCCCCTCAACAGTGAGAATTCCTTTGCCTTTCGCTCTAAATCAAGGGTTTTCAGTTTCACCCCCATCATCACGACCTGAAGTCCGGGAATGCTTTCGGGATCGACTAAGCCAGAAATCTGCAATATGCCTTCTTCAATAAGCTTATTTACCCGTGCTCGTACAGTATTCTCAGTAATCTTCAATTCATCCGCGATGGCACTGTAGGCCTTCCGTCCGTCATACAACTGCTTGATGATTGCCTTGTTGGTTTCATCGATTTTCTTCATTAACCGTTTGTCCTTTGGAATTCTTTCATTAAATCGGCCAGCGCCTGCACATCCTCAACGGGAAGTGCGTTATATACCGATGCGCGCAAGCCTCCGACGCTTCTATGTCCTTTTAATCCAAGCATACCGGCCTTTTTGGTCTCTGCCAAGAATCTCTCTTCCAATTCTTCGGAAGCCAGCCTGAAACAGATGTTCATCTTCGAGCGGAAACGCTTATCCACGGAAGAACGGTAGAAACCTTCGCTTTGATCAATCGTATCGTAGATAATCGATGATTTTACTGTCGCACGTTTCGCCATTCCCTCTGCTCCACCATTTTTCTTGATCCACTCGAGTACTAACTTAACGCCCCAGATTGAAAATACCGGCGGGGTATTGTACAAGCCGTCTTCTTTCGCGTGCAGCGAGTAGTCTAGATAGGCTGGTAAATTTGGATTCTGTCGTTCGAGCATATCTTTTCTCAAGATAATCAGTGTTGCACCTGCAGGTCCCAGATTTTTCTGAACGCCGCCGTAAATCATACCGAAACGCTCTACGGGTACCGGACGACTTAACAAATCACTGGACATGTCGGCGATGAGCGGCACGTCTTTCGTATCTGGGAAAGTCTGCCACTCTATACCTCCGATAGTTTCGTTAGTGCAGAGATAAAGGTATGAGGAATTAGCCGATGGATGCACCGATTCTGGATCGGGCAGAGAGGTAAAATTCTGAGCAGTTCCATCATAATACAAGTGTACATCACCAATTTTCTTTGCATCAGAGGTCGCCTTATTTGCCCATGTTCCACTCTTGATATAATCTGCTACAGTTCCTTTCCGTAAAAAATTAAATGGAATCATGGCGAATTGGAGTGTCGCGCCGCCACCGAGAAAAAATATATGATAATTTTCGGGGATTCCCATTAAAGAGCGCAACAAGTCTAGACATTCACGATACATATCTTCGAACGTGCCACCTCGATGACTTGCTTCGATGATGGAAAGTCCGCCACCGTGGTAATCGACAATTTGATCACGCATCTCTTGCAGGACTTCGACAGGCAAAACCGAAGGCCCTGCGAAAAAATTCATCTTTCTGCTCATAACGCTCCCCCTTTCACCAATTCTTCAATGATTGAGACGGCTTCATCGGTAATTCTGGCTAAATTTTCTTCGCTATTGGCTCCGATATGAGGAGTCAGCGTAACATGCTCGCATGCAAGTATCGGATAGTCTTGCGAAGGAGGATCGGATGGGTACACATCGGTCGCATACCAGGTAATTCTACCGTCGGCCAAGGCAGATGCCATTGCCTGAGCATCGACGCAAGGTCCTCGTCCGGTATTGATAACGACCGGTTTCTTTGTGCAGATGTTGATTAATGCTTCATTTACTATTCCGCGAGTTTCATCGGTAAGCGGCAGATGCATAGAAATGTAATCGGCATCACGTACCGCATCTTCTACGCTATCGGTCATCTTTGCAAGCGGATGCTCGTGAACATATTTATCGTAGGCTACGACAGACATACCGAAGGCAATCGCTCGTTCGGCTACTTTTGATGCAATATTTCCCATGCCTAGCAAGGCAAGTTTTTTGCCATACAATTCGGTACGTTTGACCGACTTTAGCCATTCGCCGTGTTTCATGCCGTTGTGGACTTCAATCAGATGGTTCGGAACGCTCAGCATCAACGAAAATGCCAATTCAGCTACCGCAATCGAAGAGGACTTCGGTGTATTGCGGACTATGACGCCTTTTTCAGATGCATAGCTGCAATCAATATTATCAACTCCAACTCCACCTCTGATGATAAGCTTAAGATTTTTTGCATTATCAATTAATTCACGAGTACATTTGGTTTTACTACGGACCAGCAATACGTCCGCTTCAGAGAGCCGATCTTTATCGGTCGTAACTTCACCGAAGGCACTAAGGCGTTCCGGCATAGATGCATTGAATGCATCTGAAATCAATAACAACATGCAATTTCTCCTTATACTTGCAAGATAGCTGTATAATAATCCTTGAGTTCGGTATTTGTCAAATATTTATTAAAAAATTCAGGTTAAGATAAATTTATTATATCTAACTTGCAGTAAATATAATGTTGAATGATTCTAATATATTTTATGTTTCGGTTTAGCAGGCGTCTCTTCGGCGACTTCGGCTGCCGGTAGCAACGATAAGTCGTACGGAGTGGTCTGGTAGACATAATAGTTAAGCCAATTGGTGTACAACAGCTGTCCGTGCGCATACCACGAAGCTATAGGATTTTGGGTGGGGTCATCGTGTGGAAAATAGTGTTTCGGAACATCGATTGCCAATCCTTTTGCACTGTCTCTCCAATATTCCTGGGCAAGCGTGTCGGTCTCATACTCCGGATGTCCGAACACAAATACCTGACGGCCGTCTTCATGGGCTACGATATAAATACCTGCTTCTTCGGATGAAGAAATAATCTGTAATCCCCTAATGCGCTCGATATCCTCTTCATGGACCTCGGTATGTCGGGAATGCGGTGCTTTAAACACGTCATCGAAACCTCTTGTCAGAGGGATATCGCTGATACGTGCAGTATGTTCGAAGATTCCGAACATTTTTGACGCAAGAGGATATTTTTCAACACCGTAATAATAATGTAGCGCAGCTTGAGCCCCCCAACATAAAAACAGGGATGCAAATGCGTGTTTCTTTGCCCAAGAAAACACTTTACACAACTCGTCCCAATAATCGACTTCGGTGAAGTCCAGTGTTTCGACAGGAGCCCCGGTAACGATCAACCCATCGTATGTCGAATTTTCGATTGCATTAAAATTTTTGTAAAATGTAGTCAGATGTTCGGATGAAACATTCGCCGAAGTATGTGATTCCATATGCAGCAGGTCGACTTCTATCTGTAACGGTGTATTTGACAATCTGCGCAAGAGACTCGTCTCTGTCTTTGATTTCAGCGGCATGAGGTTCAGAATCAACAGACGCAACGGCCTGATATCCTGACTGAGTGCCCGTTTTTCGGTCATCACGAAGATATTTTCTTTTTCTAGAATTGAACGAGCTGGCAACGCATCTGGAATTTTAACGGGCATACAGTTAGTTCCTTACCATGCTGAAAGTGCTTGCGACAAGTCTTCGATAAGATCGTCGACATGTTCGGTTCCGATTGAAAGCCGTACGGTACCTTCTTCGATATTTGATAATGCAAGCTCCTGCTTGTTCATTTGTGAGTGTGTGGTGGTCGCTGGGTGAATGACCAACGACTTTCCGTCTGCGACATTAGCCAATAAAGAGAATAGCTTTAGGCGATCAACGAATCGGACTGCTTTGCTTCGTCCCCCTTTTACCACAATCGTAAAGATAGAGCAGCCTCCTTTAGGGAAATAACGCTTATAGAGATCGTGATACGGGCTGTTCGGTAACGAAGGATGGTTTACTTTTTCTATCGCGTCATGGCGACTCAAGTATTCGACTACCTGCAACGTATTAAAGATGTGACGTTCAACTCGTAAACTGAGCGTCTCGAGTCCCTGAAGGAATAAAAACGCATGAAATGGGCTCAGTGCCGCACCAAAATCCCTCATCAGTACGGTACGTGCTCGGGTAATAAATGCACTCTTACCTGCCAGTTCGGTAAATACGATACCGTGGTAGTTGATATCGGGTTGGTTGAACTGACTAAAACGTTCATTGGCAGCCCAATCGAATGTTCCCGCATCGACTATCACACCCCCGATTACGGTTCCGTGTCCGCCGATAAACTTTGTAGCTGAGTGAATGACGACATCTGCACCATGATCTATCGGACGGCAAAGGAATGGTGTGGCAAACGTATTGTCTACCACCAGAGGGAGATTGTGCTCGTGCGCAAGATCGGCAATCGTCTTGATATCGATCAGATCGGCATTCGGATTCCCGATGCTTTCGATAAATATTGCCTTTGTGTTAGTCTGCAATGCTCGTTCAAAATCAGCGGGATTATTTGTACGTACGAAGGTAGTGGAGATGCCATTATCTGCAAAAGTGTGGGCAAAGAGATTATAGGTTCCTCCGTAAATGCTTTGCGAAGAAACGATATGATCACCTTGTCTTGCCAGATTCTGAATTGCCAGCACCGTAGCAGCTGAACCGCTTGAAGTCGCAAGAGCGCCTACACCGCCTTCGAGTGCAGCGATTCTCCGTTCGAATACGTCGTTTGTCGGATTACTGATTCTGGAGTAGATATATCCCGGCTGCGATAGATCAAAACGTGCTTCGGCCTGTTCGCAATTTTCAAACACATACGAGGTAGAAGCGTAAATCGGAACAGCTCGTGCAGCGGTTTGCGAATCTGCCTTCTCTTGGCCGGCATGCAGTTGGAGAGTCTCGAAACGATAGCGATTATCCATCATTGCACCTCTCTGAAACAAAAATTAAAAAAACCGCCAATCACTGTATAACTGGCGGTTTGCTTCATCATACAGGGGCGGTCAGTAGCTTTTCATGGAATGCATTTTTCGGACTTTCTTCATCTGCTTTCTTTCGAGAGATTTCTTTTTTCTATTCTCGATGGTAGACGGCTTCTCAAAATATTCCCGCCTTTTCCACTCGCGGATGATGCCCTCTTTCTCAACCATCCTCTTGAACTTCTTTATAGACTTTTCAAGAGGTTCGTTTTCGTCGACACGAACATACGCCACTGCTTTCACCCCCTTCCCTTGAATTGGTTCGGATACTATTCTTGTTGAGAATAATTGCGGAATCGAACGAAATTGTCAATACGCCTGCAATTACCTTATCATAATTTCTTCAATCGTACTCCTGTGAGGACGCAAAGCTACTACCGTCAGCTGTAACGTTTCATTATTCCGGTAATAATTACGCCCGAGACGAAATATCATATCAATCGGATCTTGTGTGTCGAATTCCTTTCCGACCAAATCGGCAGCGCCCCAGTATAATGCCGGCCAACCGAATTTTCCATATTTCACCTGTAGCTTCAGATGGCCCGGGGCGTCGTTTTTCGCATTATTCAGATATTGCACATTTTCAATCGTCGCATTTCTGATATAGAATTGCAAAGGAGGATTCCCTTCGCCATACGGTTCGAATGACTCGACAAGTTTAATCAGACTTGGCATGAGGTACTCCGGAGGTAGCTCGACATCGATTCGAACTTCTTCATCTTTCTCATCTTCGTCTTCCATCAATTCGATTGCCTCCTCGAGACGACGCTTAAATTCAGGAAGATTCTCCTGAAGCATACTGAATCCCCCTGCGCAATGATGTCCTCCGAAATCGATGTACAAATCTTGGAACTTTCGTAAGAATTCACGAGTATTAAAATTTGTAGGACTACGCATCGATCCTGTTACTCGATCATCGTCTATGTAGGCGACTACCAGACAAGGTTTGTTGTATTTCTTTAAAAATCGTGAAGCCAACACTCCGGTCATTCCCCGGCTGACAGCACGTTCTTCAAGGTAGAGGAACTTGCCTTCAAAATCGCTATGGCTCGCATCGGCCTTACCCTTCAACAAATCCCAGAACTGCTCTCCCTGCCGCTGCCGTTCCCTATTCATTGCGATAAGGTTTTGAACCAATTCAGTTGATTCTTGTTCATGTGCAGCCATGAGCAATCTTGCCGCAATATCGGGTTTTCCCATTCTGCCGGCAGCATTTATGACTGGGGTAAGCTGCCAGCCGATATCGGTAGTACTTAATATTTTTCCTGTAAGATTCTGGATATTTGTCAAAGCCCGCAATCCGGTCCTGCCGGTATTGGAAAGAACCGAAAGACCTTTTCGTACCATGATCCTGTTCTCATCCGTCATCGGCATCAGATCGGCAATGGTACCAACTGCAACCAAATCTAGCAATGACTCGAAATCTTTGGATAACGAAGTATGCTTTTTCAACACGTAGGTATTGAACATTGCTATCAGTACGTCAAGTTCGGAAGCATTGTCCAGATACTGGATCGACCGGCAGTGTTGTTTCAGATTAAACAAGCTTTTACCCGTTATCTGCTCGATACTCTGCTCAAGCAGCGCTTGAATGTCGACAAGGGCGATTTCTATCGAAGAGCCGAATGCCCGGGCCAGCAACGACTGTTCGGTATCGACATCGAACGCGAATATCGGCCTCTGGCGGTCCAGGAACCGGACAAGCCGGCTCTGATCGATACGCATCAGTCCAGGAACGATTTCTTCCCTGATCCGATCTTCGACCAGCATGTTCTTCATACGTACCGCTTCAATAATGACTGTCTCGTTTCCCGGTTCGGTATTACCGGGCATTGCATGCAAGAATAAAAGTTCTTCCTGATACAAATCCGTTTTGGAAAATCGTAAAGCCCAAACACACTTGGCTACAACACCGCAGCCGGCAAGATGAGCGAACGGGTAACCGCAGCCGGTAAGCTTGGGATCGATTACTGCCAAAGCACCCGGAATCACATCCCCCGCTATATGGTGATCTGTGATAAGTACGTCGATTCCTAACGATCGGGCATATTCGATTTCCTCGTGATTCGAAATACCGCAATCGACGGTAATAGCAAGCGTTACTCCCTGCTCGTACGCTCGATCTATCGCAGCAATACCGAGGCCGTATGGCTCGTCTCCGTTCGGAAGACTCCAGAACGTCTCTATTCCCATGTTCTCCAGTTCGGTCTTTAGCAGCACGGTCGCAGTAATCCCGTCTACGTCTCTATCCCCGTAGATCCATACTTTTTCATGCTCTTCTACCGCAGCAGTGATTCTATCGACAAACATTTCCATTTCTTCGAAAAGAAACGGATTATGAAGATATTGGATATCGGTTTCTAGATAGAATTTTATTTGATCGTTGTTTGTTATTCCTCTACGAGCCAATAGCGAGGCAGTAAGATAATCGACTCCAAACCGCTCGTTCAGTTTCCTGACGTCTTCCACCGCTACCGGTTTCTTTTTCCATTCCATATATGCAACCTTATGTAAAATATTTCGATTTCACTACGCAACTGTCACATTACCATTGAAAGTGATTTCAACTCTCCCCCCGCAATAGATGCGATATATTGAAGCATATACCGCTTTATGCGACTTGCAGTCGGTAAAGACAATTCAACAGAAATAGCCTCGTCAAAATCCATTGCTGCGGTCAATACAGCATAGCGTCTGAATCCCGGGCCCATAATCATCCGCGAATCATCCTCGAAAAGATCACTACAGCGCCGGCAGCAAGGCACATGGAGAGCACTATGGTAACCGAGAGTATCGCGTTCATGATAAGCTGTATCGCAAACCGGACAATGTGTCAAACTCGGCATTAGTCCGGCAACTGCAATAAATTTCCAAATATACTGGATCAGAACAAGCGTAACGTCTCCATTTTTTTCTAAGGCAGAATAAGCTTTCAAGACGAGATCATACAGATCTTGTCTTGCCCCGCCTTCCATCTTCAGTATTGTTTCGGCAATAAACGAAGCAGCAAACGTTTTTTCCAATGAACTGCGGATTCCGTCTGAAAGGCACTGCGGTTGAACGTCGACTATCGAGTATTCATGTCGCACGGGATTTTCGTATACGTAAAAAATTCCGCTTAAAAATTGTTCAATTTTCCCGGCAAGCTTACCCTTTCGGGCTCCGTATGCAATCGCTTGGATGATGCCTAGTTCTGGTGAAAATATGGTAATGTAGCGATGCATGTCTTTGAATCTCCGTGTCTGCAACACCACTGCCGAAACGGTCTGGTTTCGTTCCATCATGATTTCCGAGTCATTACAGCGACAGTAGAGACATGCCTTGAAACATCCTGCATGTGTGTAGATTACTTGCTAGGAAATTCTCTGTCAACCGAGCAAAATTCAAGCGCTTTGAATAGTTGACTGAATCGCTTCGTATGGTATGATGACCGCATGGTTAATTCGCACACCAGATGGCTGTTCATATCGATCATGACCATCCTGTTATCGACGCAGGCTTTCGCTGTCTCAGTACAAACAAACGGACGCGTCGAAGATCCGTTCTCTTCCGAAAGCCTTCTTGCGGGAAAAGATTTTACCATTCAGCTTACGGAAGCGGAA
>JAAYDK010000157.1 GCA_012729295.1 Spirochaetales bacterium
GGTCTACTGGTATCTCTATCGATACTATCGACGTAGTTAATTTCATGCTTTTGTGAGAGATTAGAATCCAAACCAGGATCATCGGATTTAGTGAGGAAGAGTCTATGTAGTGGCTAACCGCGGCAATTGTAATTACCAGTTCAGTCCTGTCGAATTTACTTGAGCCGCCAGACAAGGTCCTTGACGAGCAGTTCTTCCTCAAGCTTCTGTGGGATTGTGTGCTTGTCGATATGGACAAATTCAATGTCCATGATCCTTGCCCAGTCCCTTAACATCTCGGCAGTCACATCATAGCTTAACACTGTGTGATGGGCTCCCCCCGCAATAATCCAGCATTCGACGCCGGTGGTAAGATTCGGCATTGCTTTCCACATGACTCTGGCAACAGGGAGGTTGGGCATCGATAAGATCGGTTTTACAGCTTCGATATCCTGAACGACCAATCTCATTCTGCCACCCATGTCGACAATAGAAGCAACGATGCCGTCTCCGGTTTTACCTTCGAATACGAGGCGGGCCGGATCCTTTGCATTCATACCGATTCCAAGATAGTGAGTCTCGATTCTTGGTTTAGTAGCAGCAAGGCTCGGACATACTTCGAGCATGTGGGCACCGAGCGAATATTCCTGACCATCCACCAGATGATAGGTATAATCCTCCATGAATGCGGAAGATCCGTTACCGTCTGCTCCCATCGATTTCATGATTGCAGTCATTGCCGAGACCTTCCAATCCCCTTCTCCTCCGTATCCGTATCCTTGCGCCATGAGGTGCTGGGTTGCAAGTCCCGGCAGCTGCTGCATACCGTACAGGTCTTCAAAGGTGTTGGAAAAAGCTTTGCAGCCTTCGCGATCCATCATTTTTTTCATGGCAAGCTCTTCTCGCGCTTGATACCTGATTGCTTCGATATCGTCGGTGGCGATATCGTAGGAGGTTCTGTATTGGGCAAACAGATCGTCGATCTCTTTTTCAGTGACTGCACTCATTTCTTTTACTAGATCGCCCACAGCCCACGTGTTGACCTGCCAGCCGAGTTTGATCTGTGTCTCGACTTTATCGCCTTCGGTTACGGCAACTTCACGCATGTTATCACCGAATCGCATGACTTTCAGATTCTTAGATGTTTGAACGCCTATGCAGACACGCATCCATTCAGAAAGTCTTTTTTGTATGTCAAGATTCTTCCAATACCCTGCAATCACTTTTCTCGGCATCCTCAGTCGCGCTGCGATAAAACCATGTTCGCGATCGCCGTGTGCCGATTGATTGAGGTTCATAAAATCCATATCGATTTCTTCGTTAGGAATTTCCTTGTTGTATTGGGTAGCGAGATGACAGTATGGCTTTTGAAGCGTATTCAGACCGTTAATCCACATCTTTGACGGGCTGAACGTATGGCACCAGGCAACAAGGCCACAGCATCCGTTTGTATAATTCGCGTCCTTTACGAGCTGTGTAATTTCGTCATTACTCTTTACTGTTGCTTTGTAGACCAAAGGATACGGAAGCGCTTTGGACAACTCTGCCGCCATTTCTTTTGCTCTTGCATCAACTGTTTGTAACACCTTGTCACCATAGAGTAGCTGGCTTCCTACGACAAACCAGAATTCTCTTCTTTCCATTGCTATTTCTCCTGTTCGCAGTATGCGACTTCAATATTTTTTCCTAACCAATATGTAGCAAAACTATTTGAATTATCAGTATCAATCCACCATCACAGACAACTTATCAATAAAGGCTAATTCTTTTATTAGCAAAATACAAGCGACCGAACTCCTGATGTATCCGATTTCTTCCTTGTAACAGATAAAATCAAGCTCATGATGCGTGTGTAAAACCCCTTTTCAATCTTTCAAACATCAGAAGTGCTTTATTGCAGATCTTTCTACGGCAAGCGCTTCCCTATAATTGCTCACGAAGCGGTTAAATCCCTCTACGTCTTCAGCCGAAGCCATAAGTGTCTTACTTACAGCCTGGTGGAAGACTCTATTATCCAAATAATCCTCAAGCGTCTCGCCGGTATTCCAAATCATGTAAGCACATAGTAAAGCCATGCCATACGGACCGCCTTCGAAAGCCGTCTCCATGATCGAGACTGGTACCCCGATTGCGGCACTGAGCATTCTCTGACCGACCTCCGGAGCCCTAAAATAGCCTCCATGACCGTAAATCCTGTCAATCTCGACTTGTTCCTCTTTCAGAATGTCCAGACCAAGCTTAAGCGTCGCGAGTGCACTAGTGATATGTGTTCTCATAAATGAAGCTAAATCCATTTTCGCATCCGGCTTTCTGAGAAATACCGGTCTTCCCTCATCGAAGTTTGTCACTCCTTCACCCGAAAAGTAATTGTATGAGAGTAGCCCTTCACAGTCAGGCCTTCCTTCGAGTGCTTTTTCATAGAGCCTGTCGTAGAGATCGGGCTTAGAAATACTCACGCCAAGATGTTCGGCAAATTCACCGAATAGGTTGATCCAAGCGTTTATATCGCTGGTGCAATTGCTACAGTGAATCATCGCAACCGGCTTTCCCGTCGGGGTAGTAACGATATCGATTTCCCTGTGGACTTTGACGGGTTTTGACAGGACCACCATTGCAAACGCACTTGTTCCTGCACTTACATTCCCCGACCTGACCCGTACTGAGTTCGTTGCAGTCATTCCTGTACCGGCATCGCCTTCAGGAGGAGCAAACGGGATGCCTTCTTCAAACGTACCTGTAGGATCTAGAAGAAGAGCTCCGGATTTTGTCAGTATACCGGCTTGCCGGCCTGCGATATGAATGGATGGAAGAACACCTTCGATATTCCAGGGAAGGCGGTAATCATCGATGAGACCGTTGAAGGTCTCTAGCATGGTCTTATCGTATCTATGTTCATTATCGAGAGGGAAAATCCCGGAAGCATCTCCTACTCCGGATATGAACTTTCCCGTGAGCAGAAGGTGGATGTACCCGGCGAGCGTTGTGACTTTCTTTATTTTGGACACATGCTCTTCTCTGTTCAGGATAGCTTGGTACAGATGTGCTATCGACCAGCGGAGGGGAATATTAAAACCGAATTTTTCTGACAGCTCCTTTGCAGCTTCTCCGGTCGTTCTATTTCTCCAGGTTCTGAATTCTGTAAGGCTCTGATTGTGTTCATCAAGCACCAGATAGCCGTGCATCATCGCCGACACGCCGATAGCACCGGTTTTGGATAACGATACGCCGTAGGTATTCGCAACCTCATGCTTGAGTTTCGAAAAACAATCCTGCAATCCGTTTATGATGTCTTCATAATGATATGTCCATATTCCACGATCGAGAATATTTTCCCATTCATGACTTCCTGAAGCAAGAATTGCATGATTCTTGTCAATAAGCACGGCTTTAATTCTTGTTGATCCAAATTCAATCCCGATTACTGTATCTTGCAGATTCATAGATTTCCTTCTGTATGTGCAAACCTGCTGTAATCATACTACCGAGCTGGAAAGAATGCAATAAATATGTACATACATTTTTTAACATTTTATACTTTTACAGATATTTGTACGCATATACTACCCCGTGGCAGTTAGTACCTTTAGGGAGAATCGGGATGCAGGGACCTAGGCGAATACTGATTTTGGTGATTATGGTCATTATTTTTATGCTTGTATTTAGCTTTTCATCGGATTAAACATGAATCATGTCTTCCTCTGAAAACTTACTTACCTGAGCCTGCTCAAACTTTTAGAGATCAGTTATCATGTGATAATACTGCCGTATGTGAAATAAACAATACCAATTACTCTGGTACTTGTAATTTGTACGTTCAGGGATTACATTACATCTCGGAGAGTTAATATGTCGAAATATTCGGATATTGCAACTACATTACGTAAAGAAATAACCCAAGGTTCCTATAGCGAAGAGGGAAAACTTCCTACCGAACAAGAGCTGGTAAAGCGATTCGGCGTGAGCAGGCAGACAATCAGGCAGGCTATCAGCTGCCTTAAGCACGAAGGGCATCTTCACCAGATTCAGGGTAGCGGTACCTATGTATCTTCTCCAGAGACAAAAAAATCAAAATCAGATTCAAAGACTATTGTCACTGTCAGTACTTACATCAGCAACTATATTTTCCCAGATATCATCAGAGGCATGGAACGCGAATTATCGGCTGAGGGTTTTAACATCAACCTCATCCAAACGGAAAACCGTGTCGATAAAGAACGGACTATTCTTGAGAAAATCATACATGACAGCACTATTGCCGGCATGATCGTCGAAGGCACGAAAACCGCTCTTCCCAACCCAAACATATCGTTGTACAGAAAGATTAAGGAGATGGGCATACCCCTCGTGTTCCTCCATTGCACCTACCCGGAACTTACAGGGGAAGTAGTGGTCGGGATGGATGATTTTCAGGGAGGAAAAACATTAGCGAAATATCTGGTTAATAAGGGCCATAAGACCATTGGGGGAATATTCAAATCAGACGACCGCCAGGGGCTTGCCCGTTATGCCGGATTTTCTGAAGGCTTGCTCGAATCGGGAATCGGATTGGATGATACACGCGTAAGATGGTACACTACAGAGGATTATAGGAAGCATCATAAAATTATCGAATCCAATAATGAGGTGTTTGACAACCTCTGCGGTTTAACTGCTGTCGTCTGTTACAACGATGAGATTGCAGTCTGGATATCCCGCATCTGTAAGGCTTCTTCTAGAGCTACTCCCGAGATTGCCAGCTTCGACGCAAGCCAATATGCCATGCTGCTCGACAAGCCATTCGTCTCGATCGGCCACCGCAAGGAATTGTTAGGAAAGACTGCTGCCAGAAAGATCATCAACATGATTGAAGGCAAGCATGAAGAATCAATTTTAATGGATTGGGATAC
>JAAYDK010000448.1 GCA_012729295.1 Spirochaetales bacterium
CCCGAACGCATGCTGCCCGCACCTGATGGCGGGTGAGCAGTTTGAGGGCCATCTCCGAACCGAAAAAAGCCTGGCTGAAAGCATCGCCCTCCGTGAACACCAACTCCCTGGGCGTTCCGGAGCTCACAATCCGCCCTTCCCGCATCAGCAGGATTCTGTCGCCCATCGTCAGCGCTTCGGAAACATCATGGGTAACAAACAGCACGGTTTTATTCAGCGTCTTCTGGATATCCAGGAAGGAGCGCTGCAGGCGTTCGCGGTTCAGGGGGTCCACCGAACCAAAGGGCTCGTCCATCAACAGGATGGGCGGGTCCGCGGCCAAAGCGCGTGCGACGCCCACACGCTGCGCTTCACCGCCGGAGAGCTCATGTGGGTACTTGTCCAGGTACTTGTCAGGCAGCCCTGTCAACGCCATGAGAAATGCTGCCCGCTTGGCAATATCTTCCTTTTTCCACTTGAGCAGCTCGGGTACCACGGAAATATTGCGGCGCACCGTATAGTGCGGGAATAGCCCCACATTCTGCACCACATAGCCAATCCCGCGGCGCAGGGTTTCCGGAGGCGTACTCCGGATATCCCGCCCGTTGACCTTTACGGTGCCGGAATCAGCTGGGGTCAGGGCGTTGATGAGGCGCAGAAGGGTTGACTTGCCGCAGCCGGAGGGCCCCAGCAAAACGCACAACTCACCCTCAGGCACACTCAGGTCCACCCCGCGCACGGCGGGAACCCCTTGATAGGCCTTGGAAAGCCGCTCAGCCCGAATCATGCCGCTTCCCCCTTTCAGCCAGTTTTACGGCGCCCTCCAGCAGCGCGTCCATCAGGAGGGTCAGAGTGATCAGCGGGAGGGTGCCAAGCAAAATCAGGTCCGGCGCCGACTGTGCCAGGCCAAGGAAAATGAAGCTCCCCAGCCCTCCCCCACCGATCAGCGCGGCCAGGATGGCGTTGCCCATCCCCTGCGTAAAGGCCGTGCGGATACCGCCCAGGATGAGCGGTACTGCCAGGGGCAGTTGTACCTTCAGAAATACCTGCCTGCCTGTCATTCCCAGGGAGGAGGCGGCCTCCACCACCGCCGGGTCCGCCATGGATAATCCGGCAAACGTGTTGTTGAGCACCGGGAAAATCGCGTACAGGAACAGGGCGATCCAAGCGGGCCAGAAACCCACGCCGCTGACTCCCCAGCCTTTGAGCACCGCGCTGTTGGCTCCCAGCCAGGCCAGCGGAGCCATCAAAAGCCCCAGCAGGGAAAGGGTTGGAACCGTCTGGGCAAGATTCACCAGAAAAAATACCGGACGCTTGAATTTCTTCCTTGAAAACAGCAGGAAGGTCAACGGGATGCCCGCGGCCGCGGCTGCGGCAGTGGAAGTGGCAGCCAGTGCCAGGTGCCTGCCGGACTGTGCAAAGAAAACCTCCTGGCGGGAAGCATATTCCCGCAGGAGGGACAGTGTGTCAAAGCGGCCCAGAATCAGAAGCGCCGCCGCCACAATCAGCGGAGCCAGGTAGAGGCAACCGGCTTTCTTCCCCTCTGCGCTGTCCCACAGCATCATCAGGGAGGCCGCCATGGCTGCCCAGAAGCCTGCGCCGATGGAGATCCGCGCGGTTTCATCGGAAAACGCCGGAAGGGCGGAGCCCCAGCCCAGGATGAACAGCGGCGCACACGCGGCGAAAACGGAAGCCAGCGCGCGCAGGGTGCTCCCTCTGGCCAGCAGAAAGAGGAAGGCTCCCGCCAGGATGACCGGCAATACCAGGGTTGGAAGCCCGCAAAGGGGATAAGATCGCTCAGCCGATAGGTTTCACCGGTCAGGATGCGGTTTGGCCGGTAGCGGATGAAGGCTAAGAAAAGGAGGGCCGCGGTATACAGCACCGCTCCCAGCGCGCCCGTCTTCCAACGGCTGCCCCCTGTCATGGCGCGGTTCTACTTTGAGGCCAGCAGGCCGATTTCCTTAAGATAGTCCGTGGCGACCTCCCTGGCGGCTTTCTGGCCGAACACCACCTGCGCGTTAAGGCCCTGGAGGGTTTCCAGCGTCAGGGAGAGGAAGAGCGGTTTCAAGATCTCCTCGATTTGCGGGTAAACGCGGTGCAGCTCGCCGCGCAGCACCGGGGTGGGCAGATACACAGGCGGGATGCTCTGAGGGTCCTCAAGCACCACCAGATCCATTTCCTTGAGCGTGCCGTCCGTCCCATACACCAGGGACACATTCACACCATCGCGCTTCTCGTACAGTGCCTTGAGCATCTCTGCGGTGTTGCCGGATGCCAGGGTGATGAGCTGGTCGGCCCGCAGCTGGAAGCCGTAGGCCTCCTCAAAGCCAATCAGGCCTTTCACATTCTCTGCGAAGGAGGCAGCAGCAATCAGTTTGACCGGTTTTCCGGCATTTATGTAAGCTGCCAAGTCCCCAATGGTCTTCAGCCCGTTCTCCTCGGCGAAAGCGCGCCGTACCGCCAGCCCCTCCGTGTTGTTGGCATCAGCCGGCGTGAGCCAGATAAGATCGTTGGCCTCACGGTCCAGATCCCGGGTTAGCGCATATCCTTCAAGGGCGTCGCTCCAGGCATCGGTGGCGTCTGTCTGGTGGTAATACTGGCCGGAGCCCGTATAATCCAGCACCAGATCCACTTCGCCTGCCATCAAGGCCGCGCGGAGAATGTCCGGCGTGCCGAATTCTGTGCGGTCAACCACCTCAAAGCCTGCCTGCCGGAGCAACAGCACCATCATGCCCCCCAGTACCGCGCCTTCCGAATCAATCATCGTCGCGACAGTGATGGGACCAAGCCCGTCAGCCGCGGCTGGGGAAACCGGTAAAGTGGCAGCCATTCCTGCCAGCAGCATCAAGGCTAGGAGGAGCGAAAAAGTCCTTCTCATTTTTCTGATCCTTTCACATCGCAAATCACGAAAGGAAACACCGCCGGAAATCCATAGCGGTTCTGTTTCCCATTTTGAGTATACCACCGGGAACTATCTTAAACGCGAAAATGCCGGAACAAACCTCACACTGGCTGCATCGCGCCGGCGAAGGCCAGCCAGGCCAGCACGCTCTTGGCAACAAGGCTGAGAACAATATAACCCCGCTCCCCATACAGGTAGTCTCGCCATTTGCCCACCTTCCTGTACTGCAGGATCATGTTGATGGGGAAGAGGTTGAAGAATACGAAGTAGGAGCCAAAGATGGCGTACACAAACCAGGGCACCCTGGACAGGTCGGAATTGCCAAAGGCGTACAGGAACACCACCACCCAGGGCACAAGCCCCGCGAAGGTGCCGTACCAGAAAGACAGCCAGCTGGCCTTGTCCCTGCCCTGGTTGAGGTTTTCCATCAGCAGGCCAAACAGGTTCATCGAGGCATTGAGGGCAAATAAAAGGATCAGGGCGCCGATGTCATACATCCCCAGCAGCATGGCGATCAGCACGATCATCACCGAGGAGCTCAGCGCGTACTCATACCAGCGGAAGGGATTGATGTGGTTTTCCAGCCCCCTGTTGTACACCGCGTTGGTGCCCGGGGCAGAGATAATGAAGTGCGCGATGGCGGACAGGAACAGGAAAACCGACACGCTCAGCGCAAAGGGCACATTCCATACGGTTTTGGTGTCTGTTACCAGGCGCATGGTTGTTTCGTCAAAGGTCAGGAAATTGGACTGCATCGGCAGCCGGAAGGCGTTGAACTTATCCACGCTCAGGAACAGATACACCATCAGTCCGCCTTGAATCAGGTGCAGGCCGCCCATGAACAGGTTGAACCTGCGCAGGGAAGCGAAACTGGTTTTCTTCTCCATGGCTTGTTTCTCCTTTTTCGTCTTATTGGTCTTGGGAATGTGCTTGGAATCTGTCAAACATATCATGAACCATTTGAATGCTTTTGTCTATGCCCGGCTGGGATAACTGTAACCGTTGGGGAAGCTTCCAGCGCCCGCCTGTAGGGGGGTCGGGCAGTGAACGGGAGCGGCTCGCCTTTGAACCGCTCCCGCGTCCGGTTGTTGATGCATATCAGATGCAGAGGGCTGCCGTCACACATCCGGGCACAGCCTATCAGCGGACCAGGGTAAAGGTCTCCGGCACCAAAACGCTGTCGATCACATGGATGACGCCGTTGGATGCTTCGATATCGGCCGAGGTAACCTTTGAGTCGTTGATTTTTACCCCGTCTGTCAGATCAATAGCGATTGCCTGTCCGCCAAGGGTCTCAGCCGTCATGCCGTTTTGCAGGTCAGTGCTCATCACTTTTCCGGATACGACATGGTAGAGAAGAACATCGGCGAGCTGGGGCTGGCCAAGCAGTTCCTCAGCGGTGATGCCAAGGGCCCCCAGAAGGGCTTCAAACGCGGTATTGGTGGGGGCGAACACGGTGAAGGGGCCTTCGGCCTGCAGAGCCTCTACGAGTCCGGCTTTTTGAAGGGCGGCAACGAGGATGGTGAAATCTTCACTGCCCACAGCGATATCCACAATGGAGGGCAGGGGTGCTGTTGCGGGAGCCAGCTGGAATGTATCAGGCACCAGCACCTGGTCAATCACGTGGATGACGCCGTTTTTGGCCAATATGTCAGGGGTGGTTACATTCGAGGCATTGATTTTCACCCCGTCGGTGAGGTCAACTGTGAGGGTCTCCCCCCCAAGGGTTTCGGCCGTCATCCCGTTGCTTAAGCTTGTGCTCATCACTTGCCCTGGAACCACATGGTACAGCAGCACGTCGGCAAGCTGGGGGTGGTTCAGCAGATCTTCAGCGGTGATGCTCAGCCCGGCCAGCAAGGCTTCAAACGCGGCGTTTGTGGGGGCGAATACGGTGAAGGGGCCCTCGGCCTGCAGGGCTTCCACCAGCCCGGCCTTTTCAAGGGCGGCGACAAGGATGCTGAAGTCTTCGCTGCCGGAGGCGATGCCGACGATGTCCTGCTCTTCAGCATAGGCAGGCACACCCAGTACCAGGACCAGACCCATCAGGAGGCTTACCAGGAATTTCATGGTCTTTTTCATTTCATTTCTTCTCCTTGTTCAATGGCGTCTCTTGGACGCAGAGTAAATTTACCACAATTAAATTTTGCTAAACATTAATTCCGGAACTATTTTTTCCAGTTTCCCCGCATCGCGTTTCCCGGCGAATTTTCTTCTGTTATTTCATCGCTTATCTTGCGCAGACTGTTCCTTTGGGGTATATTGATTTTACGCAATCAAATTTCGCGTTCACAACGCACAAAGGAGAAAAGGATGTCCGTTTACGATTTTGCTTACACCTCTATTGAAGGCAATCCCGTATCCATGAGGGAATACGGGGGCAAGGTGCTCCTTATCGCCAACACCGCCAGCAAGTGCGGCTTCGCCCCCCAGTTCGGAGGGCTGGAAGATCTGTATCGGAAATACGGGGACCAAGGCTTTGAGGTCATTGGTTTCCCCTGCAACCAGTTCATGGACCAGGAACCCGGGGACGCCAAGGCCATCACGGAATTCTGTTCGGTTCGCTACGGCGTGACCTTCCCCCTGTCCGGGAAAGTGGATGTGCGCGATGAGGGCGCCATCCCGCTGTATGTCTACCTTACCCGGATGAAGGGCTTCGAGGGCATGGGGAAGGGGCTGAAGAACAAAGCCTTTGAGGCAATGCTGAAGGCCAAATACGGGAAGGGCTTCAGGGACAGCCAGATCAAGTGGAACTTCACCAAATTTCTGGTGGACCGCAAGGGAGAGGTCGTTGCCCGCTTTGAGCCGCCCGTGGAGCCCCTGGATATTGCCCCCTTCATCGAGGAACTGCTGTGAGCCAGCAGGAGAGCATCCCTATGGATGACCGGGCCCTGCTGCTGAAGAACCAGCTGTGCTTCCCCCTCTACGCCGCGGCCAGGGAAGTCCTGAACCGCTATAAGCCCCTGTTGGATGCCATAGGCCTGACTTACACGCAGTATATCGTGATGATGGTGCTCTGGGAGGACAGCCAGCTCTCCGTCAGCGGCCTGGGCGAAAGGCTCCGCCTGGACTCAGGCACCCTCACGCCGCTGCTCAAGCGCCTGGCGGACAAGGGGTTTATCCGGCGTAAGAGGTCCAGGGAAGACGAGCGGCAGGTGAATGTATCCCTGACCCCTGCCGGGGAAGCCCTGAAGGAAAAGGCTCTCCACATCCCGCATCAAATCAGCCAGTGTATCAACCTGGATCCAGGGGAGGCGATCACCCTCTACCGGCTGCTGTATAAGGTGTTGGCGATGCCGGAATGCGATCCAACGGCTTGAAGCCGGACCGGCGGGCAGGCTGGCGAAACGGCGGATACTGCGCGCGATCTCCTTCCCAGCAGGACACAGGCCATTCTCCCGCCGTTTATGGGCCTGATTCAAATAAATCCATGAGGTGA
>JAAYDK010000158.1 GCA_012729295.1 Spirochaetales bacterium
TTGTCTCGTGCTTGATATCGGACAATGCGGCGGGATCTACTAAACGCTCGAACATCGCGAAATAGCGATCAATCGGAATACCCATCTCTTCATCATAATAATGAGTAAACGTGAACGAAAACGGGCCCTCCAAACGATAAATCCGTCCGTAACGCGATTGCAGTCTTTCACACAATGAGTCGAAACGTTCGGGGCAGGAAGACAAAATGCCCATCACTAACGCTGTTTTTTCGAATTCCGTTATATTGCCCATCGTGTTCCTTCAGCGATCACTGTGAAACGTTCCGAGAATCCTAAATTGACTACAGCTGGAAGTAAGGGCTGCGACCGCTTCTTTGAATTTTGACTCTTCGACCAGTTCTGACTCGACGAAGAACGAATATTCCCATGGCTTACCGGCAATAGGCCTAGATTCAAGCTTCTTCATGTTCATACCGTACTGTGATAGAATCTGGAGAACTTCGAACAGTGCCCCAGGACGGTCATGGACAGAAAAGACCATCGAAACACGATTGACGGGGGCTGAACTCCGGAAAACCTCGGCATATTCTTCACGACATACCACATAAAAGCGGGTAAAATTACTACTGTCGGTTTCTATGCCTTCTCTGATAATCTGCATCTTGTGAAACCGTGCGGCTTCCGAACTAGCGATTGCCGCTACTGTCGGATCGTTTTTTTGAGCGACATGGGCAACCGCCCCTGCCGTATCAAAGTACGGAAGGGCGTTTGCATGTGCAAGTTCCGTTGCAAGGAATCGTGAACATTGCGCTAACCCTTGCGGATGCGTATAAACTTCCTTAATTATATCGAGCTGCGTACCCGGAATTCCGATCAGACAATGTACGATACGAAGTTGTTTTTCACCGACGACAGTAAGATCAGGATGAGTATGAAGCAGATCCAGCGTTTCGTTGATTGTCCCTCCGAGTGTATTTTCAACCGGCAATACTCCATATCGCGCCTGTCCTGTTTGAACTGCATCGAAAACATCTGAAAACGTACGACAGGGCATGGTCGCAGCCTGCTCGTCAAAAATTCTTTTGATAGCTTGTTCGCTATAAGCTCCATGATCTCCTTGAAATGCAATTTTCAGTGTTCTTGCAGACGGAATTGATAGCTCCTTTTCCGTCCAGACCTCTACGTCGGCACGAGCTGTCGGGATTCGTTCCAGCGACTTCCCTACAACCGGACACAATGCCTGAATATCGCGCATGAGTTTTTCAAACTGCTCGGGATAGAGCGATTGAGGGCCGTCTGAAAAGGCCTTATCGGGATTGTTATGAACCTCAATCATCAGACCGCTCGCTCCGGCGGCAACTATTGCCAACGAGGCCGGACTGACCATATCCCGCAGTCCGGTCGCATGACTAGGGTCTCCGATAATAGGCAAATGGCTTAATTTCTGGACTACAGGAATCGCACTAATGTCCAGTGTATTACGAGTAGCCTGCTCATAGGTCCTGATTCCCCGTTCGCACAGTACGACCTGATCGGTTCCGCTCGATATGAGGTATTCGGCAGCCATCAGCCATTCTTCGATCGTTGCCGACAGTCCTCGTTTCAACAGAACCGGACGACCGGTCTTTCCTACTTCTTTCAAAAGCTCAAAATTTTGCATATTGCGGGTCCCGATCTGGAACATGTCGATATAATCCAGCATCATGTCAACGTCTTTGGGACTCACGATCTCGGTCGTAACAGGCATGGAATAGGTCTCGCCCGCTTCCTTTAAATATTTTAAGCCTTCTTCACCAAGGCCTTGAAAGGCGTACGGGGAGGAACGCGGCTTAAACGCACCGCCTCTGAGCATCACTGCTCCCGCATCCCTGACAAGCCGGGCAATCGTCATAATCTGTTCGCGGCTTTCGACAGCACAAGGACCGGCCGCTATCACGATACGCGGACCGCCAATTTTTACATTTCCGACCTGGATGATCGAATCACTCTTTTTTAACTCGCGTGATGCCAGCTTGAACGGTTTAGAAATCGGAATGACGTTGGCAACCCCATCGAGAACGGCAACTTCCCTTATATCGATTCGGTTGGTACCTACGGCACCGAGAACTGTCTCTTCCTGACCGACAATTTCCTTAATTCGGAAACCTCTGCTTTTGAGGAAATCACGTATCTTATTTTTTTGCTCGTCAGTAACCTGCTGTTTTAATACGACTATCATGGTAGGATTTAGGCTAAGGTTTTCGAATAGACATGTCAAGTTCCTTGCCTAATCGATTGCTTCAAAACAGATGAATCGTTACAATCCTGCCATGAATACCGATTGGGATGAACTATTTAGCATTATTGAAGATGCATTGAGAATTAATGGAAACTACCTGCCGTCGGTCTCTCAAATAGCAGAATCTTCATTACATGATCCGTTCGAAGTCCTCATCAGTACCGTCATATCGCTCAGAACAAAAGACGAAGTTACTATTTCGGCTTCCAGACGTTTGTTTCAGATTGCTCGGAATCCGGCTTCGATGATGCTCCTTGACGAAGAACAAATTGCAAAAGCAATATTTCCTGCAGGATTTTATAGGACTAAAGCGCGAAACATCAAGCAGATTTCCCGCCTATTAGTCGATTGTCACGGTGGACAAGTCCCCCCCGACAAAGAAGCTCTTCTTCAATTACCCGGAGTAGGCCCGAAAA
>JAAYDK010000159.1 GCA_012729295.1 Spirochaetales bacterium
CCACCGAACGCGGCTGCCTCCGAAATTGTAGGTACCGTAACCGGAGTGCAACAGACGTCGGCTGTCATCTGGCGCCATAAGGCCGATTTCGCTCCGCCTCCGATAAGCCTGATCTGCTGTGGTTTGAAGCCAAGTTCCCTAAATGCATCGAGACCGAACCGCAGCCCGAATACGGCACTTTCCATCGCAGACCGACTGATGCATGCCTCGTTCATATTGTCCAGGTTGAAACCCATCAGACATCCCTTTCCATGAGGGTAGTTTGGGGTACGTTCACCGTTGAAGTACGGTAACATGACCACACCCTTGGATCCGATCGGGGCTTGGGACGCAATGTTGTCGAATTCCTTTACTCCTTTGGTGAATAAGGTTCTGGTTACTTCGGTTGCCACGGTACAGTTCATGGTACACAATAAAGGCAGCCATGAGCCGCTGGACGAACAGAATGCAGCCAGTCTGCCGGCTGGGTCGATAATCGGAATCGAAGAGGCACCGAAAATTGTTCCCGATGTCCCTAAGCTGATGGCGAGCGTTCCGTCTCTGACTACTCCGGTACCGATTGCACCCATCATGTTGTCGCCGCCGCCGCATGAGACGATTATTCCGCTTGTAATCCCTAACTGCTTTGCAGCCTTGTCAGTAACGGTACCTGCTAGCTCATCAGCCTTTATCAGATCGGGGAGGGTACTGCTCAGATCGCGTTCGGCATCAATAAGTTTTAGAAGCCGTTTTGACCATGTTTTTGTTCTGATATCGAGCAATGCTGTCCCGGAAGCATCCCCGCATTCCATAGTATAGCGCCCGGTGAGGAAAAAATTGATCCAGTCATGCGGAAGCAGTACTTTAAAAAGCTTGTCATAAAGCGCCTTTTGGTGGTTTTTCAGCCAGAGGATTTTCGGTGCGGTGTATCCGGGTAGAATGAGATTGCCTTCGTGTGCGAGCAGATTATCCTCTCCTCCGGCGGCCTGTGTCAGCTGCCTGCACTCTTCGGCGGTCGAGGTATCGTTCCAGAGTTTGACCCGATACAACACATTTCCATCTGCATCCACCGGTACGAATCCGTGCTGTTGGCCGGAGACTCCGATAGCAACTATCTGTTGCTTTACTTCATGGGAAAACGTTGCAAAACAATCGGTGATAGCCTGTTCAAACCATTTCGCTTCCTGTTCACGGGTTCCGTCTTCCTTTGCAATCAAATCGTGTGGTGCTTGGGCAGAAGCGACGATTGTTTTCGTATCCGTATCATATAAAAGAACTTTTGTGCTTTGCGTACCGACATCAATTCCTGCAGTTATAGCCATTACCGATTCCTCCATAATTTTCAGACGGCAAATATTTTCTACCTAAATATTTTACTCACAAAGGTTATTATTGAATAGACAAAATTGTCATGTCATGTCTAAAATTGACCTATGGATATAACTGACGCAGTATTTGTTTATCAAATGAGGCATACCGACGAACTGCGGTGGCACGGACGTACACATTGCCATGGCGGCGCTCAATATGAAATCCATTACTTTCTCGGCGGAGACGGAACTTTTGAAAACGGAGAGACCCGATACGATATCAAGGCGGGTATGCTCTTCATCTCCAGTCCGACTACGATCCATACCATCAAAGCTACCGCCGACGACCCGGTCACGTATTATGCAATATTGATTAGAATCGGACCCGAAGAACAATTGCTCCACCACATGCTTGAAGAAAAAGAACGACATGTCCCGTATCGTATCGGAACGAATTACCGCTTCTTTTTCGAAGAGATCAGAGAAAAGGGACTCTCTTCCGTTCTTGATCGACGGCAGTCGGCATGCCATCAGTTGTTCTCGTTACTCTTCCAGCTCGACACCGATTTTTTGCAAAACGGTACTCGAGATTCGGATAGTCATCATCTAGAGCGGGCGTTGAGAATGATGCAGAAAAATGTGATGGGGACGTTAACGCTGAGCGATTTGTCAAAGGATTTGAAACTGACCAATTCCTATTTCATCCGGCTGTTTGAAAAAAGAATGCATCAGACGCCCATGAAATATTACATGAAACTGAAAATAGAAGCTGCAAGTGCCCTTTTAAGCAGTACCGATCTATCGGTGAAGGAAGTCGCGGCACGTCTGGGTTTTGCCAGTGAATTCCACTTCAGCAGGCAATTTAAATTAAAAACAGGGTTGGCTCCTTCATCTTACCGCAGCAATTACCTTCAGCAACTAGGGACTTCAGAGCTGTAACACCAGTACTAGCACCACGGTCGCCAAACCGGTGGTGCAGATTGCGATGCTACTCATTGCCCCCTGGATGCTGCCAATCTCCAATGCTTTCGATGTCCCGATCAGATGGGTGCTTGTTCCAATCGCCAGCCCTTGCGCTACTTCGTTGTCACGACAAAACAACCGAACCATCAGAGGAATCAGAAGAATACCTGTTAATCCGGTAAACAAGACAGCGAGCACTGTCAAAGAAGGAATACCTCCGATCAACGGCGAAATCTCGATAGCTATCGCATTCGTTACCGATTTAGGAATCAAAGACTGGCGTAAAAGCGGTTCTAATGAGAAAATGCGGGCACCGATGAGAATCGTAGAAATCGAAACAGCCGCACCGACGGTACTTCCCGCAAGAACCACAAGCCAGTATCGTTTCAGATTTTCAAGGTGCCGGTAAACGGAAAGGCCGAGCGTGATTGTCGCGGGAGCAAGAAAGAAACCGATCAAAGCGGCTCCGTTTGCGTAGGTGTCGAGCGAAATGTTCAATATCTTGAGAATTATGATGACGAGTGAAACAGAAATAATGAGAGGATTGGCTAGTTGCGTCTTAAGTCGGTTTTGCACCCATACCGAGACATAGTACGCCGTCAGCGTAAGCAAAAATCCGAATAACGGTGTTTGGACTAGTAAATTCATGAATTCCCCCGGTTTTGCATGTGCTGCTGTACTCGCATGACAAACCTCACCGTAAAGGCTGTTGCGGCAAAAGTGGTTACGGTACTCGCGATACAGATGAGCAGAAACGGAATCAGCTGTTTTTCTAAAAGAGCTATATAATCGACAACTGCGACACAGTGGGGAATAAAAAAGAGCGGCATGTGTCTTAATAAGAAGTCACCGGTCTTTTCTATATGCCTGCTCTTTAGCAATCCGAATGACAGTATCAGGATCATCAGCACAAGACCAATGATATTTCCAGGAACCATGGGTAGTATATATATTGATATCGCTGCTCCTGCAAACGTCACAGCCAAAATGATTATCAACTCAATGATGATCGTCACGATACGCTCCTTTGCAGTGATGTCTGAAGCACTGTACGCTGTGCAAGGGGGGAAAATCAAGGTTTTATGCAAATCTCATAGATAGCGTTGGAACAATAGCAGAGTGCCACACCGGTTTGAAGCGGCTTGTGGAGCAATCGGAAAGTAGTCGGGTAGCGAACCCACCTGGCGAAATCCCAGTTGTTCGAGATTCTCTACGCTCGCGTTCCGGTCTGCTCCCATGCGGGCAAACATCCTCTGATGAGTGGTGCGGTATAGTGCAAATAGGAATTTGACCATGGTGCGCTCATAGGACTGAATGTTTTCTGAAGAGTCTGTCGCTAGTAGGGACAACTCGACTGATTGGCTGCTTAACGGAACGACGACCGATGCCGAAACGGTGCGCCCACCATCCTCAAGCACGTAGAGCTTTCCCCGGCACACATAATCTTCGACAAACTGTCGGTGCGGTTCAACGGATGCTAGAAGAGGGATGTAGAGCTCTTGTTCTTCGCGTGAGTTAACCACGCGGATGCATGCTGCCATAATCAATTTCCTCCTCTACAACATAGTGAAATATTCACGAATCGCCAACGTATGAAAAATTTTCAAAATAGGTTGATTATGAAAGTAAAAAGTAATACAATCGAAAGTGAAAAGAAAATTTAAAGAAAACCAAGAGAGGTGAGGTACATGGTAGGTCTTTCGCAACGCGAAGAAAAAATTATTCAGTTGTTGCAGAATACAAGCGATCTGTCGGTAACCGAACTGGGAAAAATACTCGGTGTTTCGACGGTAACGATACGAACCGATCTTAGGGCTCTGGCGTCAAAAGGAATGGTTCTCCGTACCAGAGGTTCGGCAATTCCTGCCTATCATCCGCTTTTATTGGAAAAGCAGGCCAGCAATATGGCCGCAAAAGAAGCGATTGCGAAAGTAGCTGCGACGTTGGTTTCCGACGGAGACAGGATCATGATTACCAACGGGACCACCAGTGCATTGGTAGCCAAATATTTGCTTGGGAAACGCGACATCCAAGTCGTGACCAATTCAACGCTTCTTATTCCGTATGCACGTGTGAACCCAAATATGTCGATGACCATGGTCGGCGGAGAGTTCAGACCTTCTGCAGAAGCCCTCGTCGGTCCGACTGCGGTAAAGCAGTTGCAGGAATATCACGTGGCAATCGCGTTTACCGGAACCGATGGATTTTCCATTGAACACGGGCTAACGACTCATTTGATGGAAAATGCCGAAATCGTAAGGAAAATGTGTGCGCAGGCAGTCAAAAAAGTGCTTGTTGCCGATTCGTCAAAATTTGGAAAGCAAGGATTCGTAAAGATATTTCCCGTCTCGGAAATCGATGTGCTGATAACCGACTGCGAATTACCGGATGATGCCGCTGTTCGTTTACGGGAAATGGGAATTGAGGTAATCATAGCCGAATGAACGCGCTTAGAGGGGGAAAACGATGGCTGTAGAAGTATTGATGCCCAAACAGGGCAACTCGGTTGAAAGTTGCATCATCCTCGATTGGAAGAAAAACGAGGGCGACGCGGTATCTGTAGGAGATGTGTTATGTGAAGCCGAAACCGATAAGTCGACTATCGAAGTGGAATCGACTGCCGCCGGAACGATTTTAAAACTACTGTATGCGGTAGGAGAAGAAGCTCCGGTTCAGACACCGATTGCGATAGTCGGAGAGCCGGGAGAAACGTACGAACAATCTGCGACTGCTGCAGAATCGGTACCGGAGAAAATCACTACACCGATAATTGAAACAGCACCGTCAACACCGGTTTCTTCAGAACAAACCAGAACGACATCGGAAACTGCAGTTTCTCCGCGAGCGAGATCGACAGCTGAAAAATCGGGAATCGACGCTTCGGTGTTACCGGGAAGCGGGGCAAAAGGCCGGGTGATCGAACGCGATGTTTTATCTGTGCTTGCCAGCCGCCCCCCCGTGAGTCCTGCCGCGATGGATGCACTACGAACGAAGAACGTGTCGGTCCCCGTTTCTGGATCGGGAATCGGAGGAAGGGTAGTGCTAAGCGATCTGAACAAGCCGACGGCAGAAACAGTACCAAGTGCACACGAAATTCCTGTAAAGAGCGTTCGCAAGGTCATTGCGAAACGCATGCGTGAATCATTGGCAACGACCGCACAGCTGACGATGAATATCTATGCCGACGCAACAGCCCTCAGACAACTGCGGACAAAGCTTAAAGAGAGTAATCCTGCACTCGGCCTTCAGCAGATCACGATCAACGATCTGATACTGTTTGCTGTTTCGCGAACCCTGGTAGCTTTTCCGTACATGAACAGCCATTTTCTTGGTGACAAGATTGTCGAATTCGAACACGTCAACCTTGGATTTGCAGTCGATACGGCGAAAGGTTTGCTGGTTCCAGTCATCAAGGGGGCAGATATGCTGTCTCTTGCCCAGATAAGTAAATCGTGCAAAGCGCTTGCAGCTGCCGCAATCGATGGAAAATCTTCGTTGGAAGACCTTTCCGGTGGCACCTTTACCGTCACTAACCTGGGTTCGTCCGGCATCGATACCTTTACTCCGATCCTAAATGCTCCCGAAGTCGGTATTCTCGGAGTCGGAGGCATTTCGCTTCGTCCTGTGGAACGTAAAGACGGTTCTGTTGCTTTCGTCGAGCATATCGGTTTGTCGCTGACGATCGATCATCAGTCGGTAGACGGTGCCCCGGGAGCCAGGTTTCTGAAAGCGCTGGCCGAACACATCGCATCGATCGACGTATTGTTGTCGCTATAGGAGCATGTATGTCTGTGTATGATGTAATCGTAATCGGATCGGGACCCGGTGGATATGTTGCCGCCGAACGTGCCGGATCCCTTGGTAAAAAGGTGCTGCTGATCGAGAAAGACCAACTCGGCGGCGTATGCACCAACTGGGGCTGTATTCCGACTAAAAGTCTGCTGAATTCGGCAAAACAGTACCGACACGCCTTGGAAAGTGAGAAATTCGGCGTGAGTTGCTCGAATGTCGTATTCGATTTGTCGATTGCTATGAAGTGGAAGCAGGAAACGGTCGAAACGCTTCGCAGCGGTATCCAGTTTCTCATGAAAAGCAACCACGTCGATGTAGTAAACGGCGAGGCTTCGCTGGTTGACGAGCGGCATGTTGCAGTCGCAGAAACGGTCTATGAAGGCGAATATATTATTTTGGCAACCGGATCTTCGCCTGCGGTGCCTCCCATCGAAGGAGTACGTGGCGAAAACGTTGTTACCAGTGATACGATCCTAAAAATTGAAAAGCTTCCCGAATCACTGGTCGTCATCGGCGGTGGGGTAATCGGCATTGAATTCGCATCTTTTTTCTCGTCCGTAGGAGTGGCGGTGACAGTGGTCGAGATGCTTGACGAAATTCTCCCGATGATGGACGGGCAGTTTGCAAAACTCATCAGAAGAGAGATGAAGGACGTAACGTTCCACCTCGGTTCGAAGGTTCAGAAAATTACCGCTGACGGTGTCCACTTCGTAGATGCGAAGGGCATCCAGGCGTTTGCCAAAGGAAGCATGGTTCTGGTAGCTACGGGCCGCAAACCGAATCTCAAGGGATTCGAAGCACTTCAGCTGGCAACCACAAAAGCAGGTGTTGTCGTTGACGAGTATTTGAGGACGAATATCCCGAACATCTACGCCATCGGTGACGTGAACGGGAAATCGCTACTTGCCCATAGCGCTTCGCGAATGGCTGAAGTCGTAATATCGAACCTTTTCGGTTCAAAGTCGATGAGGATGCGCTATCATGCGATTCCTTGGGCTGTCTACGGAATTCCCGAAGCTGCCGGATGTGGTCTTACCGAAACTGACGCTCAGAAACAAAAGCGCGAGGTTCTCACTGCGGTCGTACAGATGCGCGCGAACGGAAGATTCCTTGCTGAAAACGGCAAGCGAGCCTCGGGATTGTGCAAGATCATCGTTGATGCCCATACGCGCGTAATTTTAGGAGTTCATCTGTTGGGACCGTACAGTAGCGAGATTATTCCGGCTGCTGCGGTCATGATTGAAGCCGAGCTTCGTATCAAAGAAGCAAAAGAGATTATCTATCCGCACCCGAGCGTGGCGGAAATTATTAAAGATGCGCTATATGCCATCGATCAAACTGTATAAAGGAGCTGAAGCAGTATGTCTAAGCAATTGTCACTCAATCCAGCCGATCTAAGAAAGAAGGGAATGTTGGAAATTCCAGCTATCCCGTTGAACCAATATACTCCCGACTTTAAGAAAGAATTGAAGTTGTATGGGAAAAAGCGTTTGATTAAAGCGTATTGGGATATGCTGGTAATCCGCGAGTTCGAGACCATGCTCGATTCTATCAAGCGCGAAGGTGTATACCAGACTATCCAGTATAACCATAAGGGACCCGCGCACCTGAGCATCGGTCAGGAATCGGCTGCTGTCGGACAGGTCATGAATCTGGATGCAGACGACTATATCTTCGGATCCCACCGCAGTCATGGAGAAATTCTTGCCAAATGTCTGTCTGCGGTAGACAAGATGGATGATGAGCAAATACAGAGAATTCTCTCTTCTTATATGGCTGGAGAGACATTTAAAGTTGTCGAAAAGCATTTTAGCGGAAAAGATGTGAAAGATACCGCAACCAATTTTATCATCTACGGTACGCTGGCGGAAATTTATGCAAAAAGAACCGGATTCTCGCGCGGATTAGGCGGTTCGATGCATACGTTTTTCGCTCCATTCGGAAGCATGCCGAACAATGCCATAGTCGGGGGTTCCGGATCAATCTCGTTCGGATCCGCCCTCTATAAGAAAATCAATCGCAAGAAGGGTATCGTTATCGGCAATATCGGCGACGGTGCGCTAGCCCGCGGACCGGTATGGGAAGCGCTGAGCATGGCATCCATGGACCAGTACCGTACGTTATGGAACGAACTACCCGGAGCCCCTCCCTACATGCTCAACGTATTCGATAATTTTTACGGGATGGGTGGTCAGCCGGTAGGAGAAACGATGGGATTCTCGGTAGCGGCACGCATCGGAGCCGGGGTAAATCCCGAAGCGATGCATGCAGAACGCATCGACGGTTTCAATCCGCTGGCGGTAGCCGATGCAATAGCGCGCAAGAAAGAGCTTCTATTGGCGGGCAAGGGGCCTGTATTCTTGGATACCATCACCTATCGCTTTAGCGGACATAGTCCTTCCGATGCGATGACGTACCGTACAAAAGAAGAACTCGAGGCGTTCAAAGCCCAGGATCCGCTTGCCGCATACGGTCTGTATCTGAGCGAAAACGGCTTGCTCAGCGATGCTGATCTTGAGCAGATGCGCGTCGATGTACTCGAAAAGATGCGTAAAGCTCTCGAAATAACTGTGGATCCCGGTATTTCTCCAATGGTAGACGAGCCTTTTGTCGAGTCGGTAATGTTTTCGAACGGTAATGTTGAAAAACTGGATGACCGACCAAGCGAGCTTAGTCAGAAACTGGAAGAAAACGCCCGAGTCCAGCAACTCGCGCAGCGCAACCGCTATGCGTTCGATGAAAATGGAAAACCATATCCCGCTTCACGGCAATTTCAGTACCGGGATGCAATTTTCGAAGCCGTCGCACATCGGTTTGCAATCGATCCCACAATGGTTGCCTACGGTGAAGACCACCGAGACTGGGGTGGTGCATTTGCCTGCTATCGCGGACTAACCGAATTGCTGCCGTACCACCGGTTCTTTAGTACTCCGATTTCTGAAGCTGCCATCGTCGGTAGCGGAGTCGGTTATGCCATGAGCGGAGGAAGGGCCGTCGTAGAACTCATGTATTGCGACTTCCTCGGTTGTGCCGGAGATGAAGTGTTCAATCAGATGCCCAAGTGGCAGGCGATGTCCGCGGGCGTGCTGAAGATGCCTTTAGTGCTTCGCGTATCGGTAGGTAACAAATACGGTGCCCAGCATTCTCAAGAATGGACGGGCATGGTAGGTTCTGTACCTGGTCTTAAGGCTGCCTATCCGGCAACTCCGTATGATGCCAAGGGAATTCTCAACTGGGCACTGCGTTCGACTGATCCCGTGGTATTCTTCGAAAGCCAGAAACTGTACGGCATCGGCGAGCAATTTGAAAAGAGCGGAGTTCCCGAAGGGTATTACGAGATACCTGAAGGAGAGCCGGTTGTGAGAATCGAAGGAAAGGACCTTACCCTGATCGCTCTCGGTCCTTCGTTGTATCCTGTAGTTGACGCGGCAAAAGTACTGCGCGAGCAATTCTCGTTGGAAGCAGAAGTCATCGATCTGCGGTGGATCAATCCTCTCAAGTATGAAAAGCTGGTCGATTCGATTAAAAAGACAGGTAAAGTAGTGCTCGTTACCGATAGCGCCGAACGCGGCAGTTATCTTCAGACTGTTGCAGCGAACCTCGCACGGGTGGCATTCGACTACCTCGATGCACCACCGGTGGTTGTCGGTTCGAAAAACTGGATTACTCCTCCGGCTGAGATGGAAGACTATTACTTCCCGCACGTCGATTGGATTCTCGACGCCATTCACGAACAGGTGCTTCCGCTATCGAATAGAAAGCCGGTCAGCAATTTCACAGACGGCGAATTCTTTAGAAAGCAGTCGTCGGGAGTGTAGACGAGTGAAGGACGAACATGAGTTCTTGGACAACCTCATGCAGGTGTGCAACAGTGCGAAGCGTGAAGAGCGCTTCGCCGCTGTTGCACATGCCTCAACGATAATTCGTAGCACGCAAGGCCTCATTCCGATAGGCCGCGAAGTCAACAATCATGTACATACAACATATTCGTTCAGTCCGTACGAACCGGCTGCGGCAGTATGTGCTGCGCGCAAGGCGGCTCTTGCAGTTGTGGGAAGCGTCGACCACGAAAGCATAGGAGCAGCAGAAGAGCTGCTTGATGCCTCAAAAGCTTTCGGACTGGTAGGTACGGTAGGATTTGAAGTTCGCGCAAGCTTTGCAGATTCTCCATTTTTCGACCGAAAAATCAATAATCCCGATTCACGAGGGATTGCCTATATGTGCGTGCACGGAATCCCTCGTAATAAACTACCGGAAGCAGAAGCATTTTTATTACCGCTTCGTAAAGCCCGCTTCGAACGTAATACACAACAGGTCGAGCGTTTGAACCAGCTACTGTCGAAGGCAGATGTCGATACGATTGACTTTCAAGGCGATATCGTTCGCCGTTCTCGTTGGGATGAAAAAGGAACTATTACCGAACGCCATATCCTAGCCGCGCTCGTAGAAAAATTGGTTCAAAGCTGTGGCGACCGAAACAGTCTATTATCCTTGCTGAGAGATAGGTTTTCCGTGAAGGTCGATCCCAAACAAGAGTCCTTGGTACTCGATTCGGCTAATCCGTTCTTTCTCTATGATATGCTCGGATTGTTAAAAAGCCAGTTTCTCGATCGATTTTTTATTCAGCCAACAGCCGAAGAGACTCCCGACGTGCGCGCCGTTGCAGATATCGCCCGCTCGATCGGAGCAATCGCCGCCTATGCATACCTTGGCGACGTAAAGACAAGCGTAACCGGGGATAAGAAGCCCGAGAATTTCGAGGATGCGTTTCTCGATCAGCTGATTGCCTTCATTGCAGAGATAGGAATTCCAGCTGTGACCTATATGCCTCCTCGTAATACTATTTCACAAATCCGACGTGTACAGCAGTTGTGCCAGAAACACGATCTCATGCAGATAAGCGGTGTCGATATCAATTCGCCGCGACAGTCGTTCGGCTGCCCGCAGTTACTTCAGAAAGACTCGGCACACCTGATTGATTCGGCTTGGGCTTTGGCAGCACACGAGCGTCTAAGCGATCAGGATGCAGCATGGGGCTTGTTCCACCATGACAATCCGTATCGTGGGTTGCCGCTGGACCAACGTATCGCTCTTTATGCCCGTTGGGCCCGACAATGCAATCCTTTCGAGATTGAATCAATATGCGTTCTAGCGCAGAGGAGCCTGAAGAAGTGAATCAATCAGATACCATAAAGCGCATGTTCCCTGCATTTATCAGAGGTTGTACTCATGACGGCGAGACCGGCTTGATTGCTACTACAATGGAACGTATCCACACTCCGGCTCTAATTGTCGAAAACAACGGCGATATACACAGATGGCGCAACAGCTTCATCGAATATTGTACAAAAACTGGTACGTTTCCTGCGTCGATCGGATTAAAAGGCGAACGATGGCACATTGCATTGGGTGCCACGATAGAAGAAGCGCGTGCATGCAGCGGTGTCTCAAAACTCCCCGGGGAAAGATTTTCAGGAAACCGGTATGAAATACTGAAGAGAAAAGTTGCGCTCGTTACCGGTGCAGCCCAGGGGTTTGGTAAATCGATTGCAGAACATCTTGTAAAAGAAGGGCTGTTTGTCTATCTCGCAGACTTAAATCTATCGGGAGCGACAGAGCTAGCTCATTCGCTTAATGAGGCATGCTGCCATACGGTTGCAGTCCCGCTGCAAGTTGATGTGACAAGTGAAGCATCGGTCGAATCGATGGTGGCAGAGGTCTCTTCAATTACCGGAGCTCTTGACGTATGCGTAAGCAATGCCGGGGTTTTGAGAGCCGGAAGCGTGAAACAGATGACGCTACAAGATTTTCAATTCGTTACTTCGGTAGATTATACCGGATTTTTCCTTTGTACCAAACATATGGCAAACCTATTAGCTTGGCAAAATGAAGGATCGGGCTCTCGTTATCTGACCGATATCGTGGCAATCAGTAGTAAAAGCGGATTACAAGGATCTAATAAGAACGCAGCATACGCCGGTGCAAAGTTCGGCCTTAACGGACTCGTACAGAGCTTTGCACTCGAGCTTGTTGCAGATAATATCAAGGTAAATGCAATCTGCCCAGGGAACTACCTCGACGGACCGCTTTGGTCGGATCCGAAAAACGGTTTGTTCGTCCAATACCTTGCTGCGGGAAAAATTCCTTCGGCAAAAACGGTCGAGGATGTTCGAAGACATTACGAACACCAGGTGCCTATGAAAAGAGGGTGCCAACCAGAAGACGTCTTGCGCGCATTATATTATATTGTAGAACAGAAGTATGAAACGGGACAGGCCGTTCCGGTAACGGGCGGGCAGGTCATGTTGAAATGAGACACGGTAGAAGGAGGCTTCATAGGTATGAAAACACGTGCCGTCAGAATGTATGGAAAAAATGATCTCAGGATGGAAACATTCGAGCTGCCGCCCATAGGCGACGATGAAATTCTTGCAAAGATAATTACGAATAGCGTTTGCATGTCCGACCACAAGGCTGTGCTACAGGGTGCCGACCATAAGCGAGTTCCCAAGGATATCGATGTGAATCCGATTATTCTCGGACACGAGTTTTGTGGTGAAATTGTCGAAGTAGGTTCTAAATGGGCTGATTCATTTGCCGCTGGAGACCGTTTTTCAATTCAGCCGGCTTTGAATTACAAGGGGTCGCTGGCCGCACCGGGCTATTCATACCGCTATATCGGAGGTGATGCTACATATATCGTCATTCCGAATGAGGTTATGGAACTGGATTGCCTGCTCAAATATGAGGGGGATGCGTTTTTCCTCGGATCGCTGGCAGAACCGGTTTCCTGTATCGTCGGTACCTACCACGCCATGTACCACACAAAAAACGGCTCGTATGTCCATCAGATGGGAATAGTCGAAGGCGGCAATCTGGCTATTCTGGCCGGTGTCGGCCCGATGGGTCTCGGTGCGATTGACTATGCGCTTCACAGTGACCGCAGTCCTGGTCTGCTGGTCGTTACCGATATCGACGACGACCGTTTGCGAAGGGCCGCATCGCTGTATCCGGTAGAAGAAGCTGCCAGAGTCAATGTCAGACTCGTGTATCTTAACACGAAGGAAGAAGCCGATCCGATTGCAAAGCTTATGGAACTCACCGGCGGTAGGGGGTACGACGAAGTACTGGTGATGGCACCGGTACGCTCGCTCGTAGAACAAGCCGATGCAATTCTGGCAAACGACGGATGTCTGAACTTCTTTGCCGGTCCGTCTAAAACTGATTTCAGTGCGATGATCAATTTCTACAACGTCCATTATGCTTCGCACCACCTGGTGGGTACCAGCGGAGGCAATACCGATGACATGCGCGAATCGTTGCAAATGATGGAGCAGCAGCTGATTAATCCGTCGGCCATGGTTACTCACGTAGGAGGCCTCGATTCGGTTGCAGAAACAGTCATCAACCTTCCTTCGATACCGGGCGGTAAAAAACTCATCTACCCGCATATCAATATGTCATTGACTGCGATAGCAGATTTTGCCAAACTAGGGGTGAGCGATCCCTTCTTTGCCGATCTTGCAGAAATCGTCGAGCGGCATAACGGATTATGGTGCCTTGAAGCCGAACGCTATCTGCTTGAGCATAAGGAGACCTGCTGTTAAGAGAGGAACGTGATGGCGAAATATATCGCAGTCGATC
This sequence comes from Spirochaetales bacterium, assembly GCA_012729295.1. Taxonomy (GTDB): domain Bacteria; phylum Spirochaetota; class Spirochaetia; order Sphaerochaetales; family Sphaerochaetaceae; genus JAAYDK01. Next base: position 13,689 of record JAAYDK010000159.1, read on the forward strand.
TGGGAGCCTCCAATGGTCGCGTAATCGTAGGCGACTTTTCAAGCTTTGAGGTAATGAACCGTTTCGTGACCAGAAACGAAGATATCAACGGGGAGGTCTTTTGGGACATCCCCTATATCTTCGGCGAAATCAAGAAAGGTTTGAAGGAAGCCTTCAAGCAATTCGGTACGGAGATTTCTTCCATCGGCATCGATTCATGGGGAGTCGATCACGCATTGCTCGATAGCCATGATTCTCTCATTTCTCTTCCGTACCATTATCGCGACAGCAGAACCGATAAGGTTTTTGAGACAGTCTGCATGCGTTTGGGAACAGATGAGATTTTTAATCAAACCGGAGTTGCATTCAATACGTTCAATACTCTGTATCAATTGGCCGCGTTGCAGCAAGACCGTCCTTCGGTCTTCCAGGCCGCACACACCTATCTTTCGATTCCGGATTTATTGAATTTCTGGCTGACGGGTGTGAAAGCTAATGAGCTGACACATGCCTCTACTACCCAGATGATCAATATCGGTACTCGCAGCTGGGCGTGGCCGATTATCGACGAAATGGGATTTCCAAGAACACTCTTCGGGCCGATTGTCGACAGCAGAACCGTACTCGGGCCGCTCACTGTATCGCTACAACATGAGTTGGGAGCAGATTCAAGTGTACAGGTCGTTGCCGTAGGTTCTCACGACACTGCTTCGGCCGTAGCTGCAGTTCCGACTGAGACAAACGATTTCCTCTACATATCGAGCGGAACTTGGTCGCTGCTCGGTACCGAAACCGATAAGCCGATTCTCCATCCATTTGTATTGGAAAGCGGTTTTACCAACGAGATAGGGGCGAACGGGCACATTCGATTATTGAAGAATATTATGGGGATGTGGATTCAGCAGGAGTGCATACGTTACTGGGAATCTATGGGCGAAACGTTAAGTTGGAATGCTCTCGATGCAGAGACCTTACAATGTTCGGGATTCGGCGGAGTAATAGATCCGCTAGATACACGATTTCTGAAACCAAATTTCCACGGCTCGCTTATGGTTGACAGGATTAAAGACCAATGCCGCGAAAAAGGATGTCCTATTCCATCGTCGAAAGGGGAATACATGGTCGCCATCTACCGTGGGCTAGCCGATGCGTATGCAAAATCGGTAGCGGATCTGGCCAAGTTGGCGAAAAAAAACTTTACTGACCTATACATCATCGGTGGTGGTTGTAAAAATCACATCCTCAACCAATGGACTGCCGATGCAACACGCCTAGATGTTCATGCTGGTCCTGCCGAAGCTACCGCATTGGGAAACATGCTAGCCCAGGCCGTAGCGCTCGCTCATGTTGCGTCGTTCGAACAAGGTAGGATGCTGATACGCAAGGCACAACAGATTACCACATTCCCGGCACGGCATGAAAGCTAGAGTAATTTCAGTACTTCGGAGATTTCACCTATCACATAATCTGCACAATCCGGTATGTCCAAATGGTTTGAGTTGTAAAAACAAGCGTCTTGCCCTGCGTTTTTTGCAGCAAGCAGATCGATTACCCGGTCTCCGACCATCAGCAGCCGAAGTTGGCCGACCGAATACGTATGTATCACATATTGCAATGCCGAAGGATCGGGTTTGGAAGGGAAGGCGTTTTGTGCAGTGATAATCTCCGAGAAATAGCGGGTGAATCCATAGTAATCCAGATAGGCATACGTCGACTCGCCGCGGTGCGTGTACAGATGGTTTCGCCTGCCTGATCGAACGATGTGTTCGAGTACTTCTCGAGAACCTGCAAACGGTTTGACCAGATCGAATCTCAAATCTGCGCTGTGTGTTTGGTAGCTGCCGAACAAATCTCCCTCTACCTGGTAAGTCTTTCGATAGTATTCTGCTGCTTGCCCAATACTTACGGTAATGTGACGTAGCACGTGTTCGTCTGGTTCGGTAATACCGTAATCGGCCAGAGCGGCCTGAAAGGCGTCGAGAATCCTTGGATAGCTATCGAAAAGCGTACCATCAAAATCCCATGCGACATCGGTGTACTGCACGCGTTGCTCCTCTTTTTTCTATAGTTTCAAAGATGGTGTAACGTGTCAATGAGCAAGGCTATTGTTGCAAGCTTGTTGCATAAATAGAGCATAACATGCCGATTGTTGCATAAATACACAAAAAGTGTTGCATAATTATGCAATTTTTGCTAGGATGCCTTAACATCTTTACCAGACCGGCTTGACGGTTCTAAGGCGGACTTTGTGCAGCATACCTACCTGATATTATCCGACGGGACGTTCTTCGAAGGGGAGTCGATCGGATACCCACCACCCGATATCGAACGGCTCTGTTCTTCACGTATCGAGGATGCACCCTGTGGTGAAATTGTCTTTAACACGACGATGGGAGCCTACCATGAGATTTTAACCGATCCGTCGTATGCCGGTCAGGTGATCGTCATGACAAGTGTGCACATCGGAAACTACGGATGCGACAGAACGTGGAACGAATCCTGCTCCGATACCGCTGCATGTCGGGCGTTTATCATGCGTGACGCATACGACGGTCTCCTTCCACCCGACAGAATTTCGTTATCCGACATACTAGCCGAATGGAATGTTTGCGGCCTGAGCGGCGTCGATACCAGAGCCCTGACGCTCCATATCCGGGACTTTGGAGCGATGTATGCGGTAGTAGTACGTTGCGAACCGACAGAGATTCAAAGAGCTGTAGATTGGATTACCACATGCCCACCATTTGGTCAGTTGGATTTCATACCTTCGGTAACCGCGCAATCTGTTACATCCTATAAACCTGCACAGACCGCGAATAAGCGGTTTGCACTAATTGATTTCGGTGTCAAGCGCTCGATTGTGAATTCCCTGCTGGCTAGACATGTCGAGACAGTCGTGATTCCGGCGACCATGGATTTTTCCTCTTATATCCTTCAAGACGGGACTTTCGATGCAGTACTACTGTCCAACGGTCCGGGAGATCCGGCCTTGCTTACACCTCAAATCGATCAGATTAAACGTCTGGTTGGAACTGTCCCGCTGTTCGGAATATGCCTCGGACACCAGTTGATTGCTCACGCACTCGGGGCAAAGACTACAAAGATGAAATTCGGTCACCACGGGGGAAATCAGCCGGTTGTGGAGCATACGACAGGTTCGGTCTTCGTAACTGCCCAGAATCACGGGTATTGCGTTGTCCCAGAATCTTTGCCTTCCCATGTAACTGTCTGGATGACGAATGCCGACGACGGTACCAACGAAGGTCTGTTTTCCGATGATTCGAGAGTTGTTTCCGTTCAGTTCCATCCCGAAGCTTCGCCGGGACCTCGCGACAGCCAGTTCGTATTCGATGCCTTCATAAACATTGCAGACGGGAAATCGATTGGAGGATTGTCATCATGCCGGTAAGAAAAGACATACAATCGATACTGATCATCGGCAGCGGACCAATTGTAGTCGGGCAGGCCTGCGAATTCGATTATTCCGGGACTCAGGCGGTACAGGCGCTCAAAGAAGAGGGGTTTCGAATAATTTTAGTCAATCCGAATCCCGCTACGGTCATGACCGGAATTCATTTGGCTGACGCCACCTATCTCGAACCGGTAAGCTGCGAATTTGTCGAACAAGTAATCAAGATCGAGCGTCCCGATGCGTTGCTGACAACGATGGGCGGGCAGAC
>JAAYDK010000160.1 GCA_012729295.1 Spirochaetales bacterium
TCGCAAACCCGATGCCGATGCCTTCTTCTATCTGCCCCTGGATGTCTCCCGTATGCGCCAGGTATACGTCGAACTCCACCGGCTTGACCACCGGCTTGGCTGCTTCGGCTGCTTTCTTCGCTGCTGCATCGGCCGCTGCTTTGTCGGCTGCTGCCTTTGCTGCTGCTTCTTCGGCCGCCTTGGCTGCTGCTTTTTCAGCTGCCGCCTGTTCTGCCGCTAACCGGGCTACTTCTGCATCAGCTGCCTGTTGAGCGGCAACCCGAGCCGCTTCATCGGCTGCAGCCTGTTCAGCCGCAATCCGAGCCGCCTCTGCTTCCTCTTGCTCAGTTGAAATTCCTTCTATTCGCTCCTCTGGCACACCGGTTTTACAACCGACTAATGCAAAAGCGAGCAGTGTTACCAGCAGAATAGCGATAATACTACTTGAAAAACGTTTCACGGGTTTCCTCCTCATGGACATTCTGTCGAATCATTATACAACACCACTATAACACAAAGTCAAATCTTCCGATACAGAAAAAACGTTTTATACTTAATTAAAACATCGTAAAACACCAGTTCTATTTAAACAATAAATTTTGAAGAAAGCAAGTGTAGAGTGCATAGATATGCATTTTTTACCATTTTGGGATAAAATTTTTATAAAGTCATACATTGTCTTGTCAGAGTACTTGTAGAATGAACCCTTTTAAATATTCCGATTCAGGAAAAGACAGGCGAATCGGGTGGTCATTTGGTTGCCCTAATACTGATACAATATGGACCTCTTTTTTTGCATCCTTTGCTGCCCAAGATAGAATTAATGCAAATTTCTCACGATTAATCGCACCCGAACAGGAAAATGTTGCAATGTACCCGCCCTTTTTTACCTTCAGCATGGCTAAACGATTCAAATCTTTATATGCACGCTCGGCTTGTTCTACGTGCGATCGATTGGGTGCAAGCTTCGGAGGATCAATAATTATCATATCGTATACATCAGTCTCGATTGAGCGCAACACCTCAAAACAATCGCCCTTGGTGAGCGTGACCCGGTTACCTGAGTCTGCAGGCAACCTTCTGTTTTGAACATTCAAGCGAATATTCTCTTCAAGTTGCCCAAGAGCATAATCAGAAGAATCGACTGAGTCTACAGAAAGACACAAAGACTTGAGGCAATGTAAAGTAAATCCACCTGTATAACAGAAAAGATCTAATACCTTTAGGTTTTTAGCAAATTGGGCAACTTTTATTCTGTTTTCACGCTGATCGCAATAATGACCGGTTTTTTGGCTGCTTCGCACATTTAATCGATAGAGCAAACCGCTTTCCATACAATCAATCTGATGTACGATCTCTGGAGGCTCAACGAGAATTCCTTTACAATAGTATTCAACTGAAGACTCCAGATGTTCTACTCGACGTAAATCTGAATCGACATTCACCATGATGGTCTGTGGTCTGAGGGCTTGTTCAACCGCTTCAACTGCAGTTGGTCTTACCGCCCACGCTACCCTAGCAGAAATTTGGATAACTACGATATGTTTATATATATCTATTGCGAATCCAGGCAGCATGTCGGCTTCGCCATGGATAAGCCGAAACATGTTTGTCGCACGTCCCTTTTGGCCAAACCAGTCATATCTTCGCCGAATAGCGGCGATAATCATTGACTTCCACCACCGAGAATCTGGAAAAACCTGTTCGTCCCAACTGAGTAATCGTAACGCTATATGGCTTTTTTCATCATACCATCCATATGCAATGAATTGGTGATCTGAGTCTTCGACCCTTACTGTATGACTCTTAATAGAATCTTCGGCATTCTGTTCACATGCATCGGGCATCTTTTCGATATTTTCGATTGCTCCGCTGAATACCCATGGATGATGGCGTACCAACTGTTTTTCTTTTCCGCGTTTGATGCGGATTGTCTTAATGGTTGAATTCGGCATTCAGTATATGCTCCTCACTGTGCAATTCGGATAAAAAAAAGAGACCTGCAGCAACGTACAGGTCTGATTACCAAAGCAGAGACGATCTACATAAGATCTTTGGGTCTGCGGGCGGTATTTCCACTTTTTTCGCAATATGCGACGTGACGAAGCTTGCCGTTCTCAAAGACCGACTTCATCTTAATCTGTCCGCCCCAGCGGCTCAATAATACTTTCTCACCTTCACGACGGGCGTTTTTTGAAATTCCAGCTGCCATATAGCTATTCCTCCATGCATGTACACTTAATAAGACGACCAACTATAACAATTCTCTTTCAGTTAGTCAAAGGTTTTACCTTAGGTTAAAAGATTTTTTTTATAATTTTTATCTAACTGTTCGACTTGATGTACCCGATGTATATCTTTACTATGTATATGTGGCAAAGGTTTCTGGGCGCGTGAGAAAAATTTTAAGAGAACTGTTTCTTCTACCGACTCATGTGTATCGGTTTGCAATCTCGCCGTTTACACACGGCTCATGCCTGTACCGTCCTACCTGTTCATCCTATATGCTGCAGGCTGTACGTCTGCACGGAGTAATTAAAGGCTCAATATTGGGAATCGCACGAATCGGCAGGTGCACGCATATCTGGTATTACGGGGGTGATGATCCCGTACCCGAGACCTACAGCTGGGATGCGGTAAAATCAGGCTATATAATCTTTAAAAAACCAAGAAAAAAGAAAAAAAACGAAGAAACAGAACACACCTCGCACTCAGACTCCCTTCGATAATTCTTTTACGAACGTTATAAGCACGTGTAGTGCATTTTCATTATAACCACCTTCAGGAATAACCAAGTCTGCATACTCCTTCGTAGGTTCGATAAAATTAAAATGCCCGGGACGCACTACTTCCAGATATTGCTTGATTACCGAATCCACAGTCCGGCCGCGTTCACTCATGTCTCGTTTCAAACGCCTGATAAAACGGATGTCGTCGGGCGTATCTACATAGAGTTTCAAATCCAACAGATCGCGTATTGTCTTATCATATAAAATCATCAACCCTTCGATGATGACCAGAGGTTTAGGCTCGACACGCACAAAATCAGCTTTTCGTCTATGATGAACAAAGTCGTACTGAGGCATGTCTATTGCTTGGCCACGTTTGAGAGCGGACAGATGACTATGTAATAATGTGGTGTCGAATGCTTCTGGATGATCAAAATTAAATGCGGTAATATTCTCATTGCTGATAAATTCAGCCGAATAATAATAATTATCCTGAGGAATAAAAACAAAATCTGAGACGACTTCCGATATCTTGCGGACGATAGTTGATTTCCCAGAGCCAGAGCCACCAGTAATTCCGATTATCCTTACATCCATTCTCTTTTTTGCTCCTTCCCGTATTATCGCCAATCTATCGACCATTGGCAATCTTTTCAATATCAATAATCCATTGACAGCATCACGGTTGTTTATCTACAATCGTTTGCAAAATATTGCAATATGAGGGTCCAAAAGTGATTATTCCTTACAACGATACATATCCAGAAACAGATCAAGCAGAATTCATCGCACCCAATACGACCATAATTGGAAACGTTCGACTTATGCCGGGTTCATCCATCTGGTTTGGAACGGTGTTACGCGCGGACATTTCATCGATTACCATAGGACGAGACAGCAATGTACAGGATAACGCAGTAATCCACATTTCAAAAGATATTCCGACGATTATCGGAGATTGCGTAACTGTCGGGCATTCTGCGGTATTGCATTCATGCGTTATAGAAAACAATTGTCTTATTGGCATGAATGCCACGATTTTGGATCGTGCGGTCATCGGTGCCGATTCAATCGTTGCAGCAGGATCGGTGGTGCCAGCAGGAAAAACTTTCCCGCCAAAAAGCATGATCATGGGTATACCGGCGAAGGTAGTCAGACCTTTACGAGATGATGAAATTGCCGGCATTGCGGAAAATGCCCAAAACTATCGAACGTATGCAACTCAATATCGCTTCGAGGCACTTTCAAGAGAGAGTATCGATTAAGGGAATCAACTGGCCGGGATCTTGTATCATGGCGACAAAACCAGGCAGTTGTTTTTTCCGTTCGCCTTGAATAAATCCGAAACCCCAATCGACGCCGATAAAATCGATATTCGCCTTTTTTGCCCCTTCATAGTCGTGAATGGTATCTCCGACCATCACGGCAGTTGAAAAATCAATGACACCCAAGCGTCTCAATGATTCGCGTATCGTGTCGTATTTCGAATGAATACGGGTCAAATCGGTTCCGGTAACTACGTCAAAATACTGCGAGAGATGAAAATGAGATATAATTTTCATAGCTTCGTATTCAAGCTTGAGCGTCGAAACAGCAAGGCGCGCTCCGTGGTCTGACAACAGTTTCAACACGGTGCCTATTTGAGGATATGCTTCTGACTGGCTCCATCCTTTTTCATGATAAATCGCTCGGTACGCACGAACAGCATCATCGATGAAAGATTCGTCGACACCGCAAACTGTTCGAAAACAATCGGCGAGCGGAGGACCAACAA
>JAAYDK010000161.1 GCA_012729295.1 Spirochaetales bacterium
CGTTTCCCGTTAAGAACCTATGTAAAACGCATGGGATTTTTTATCGTCGTCGCCTGTATCATCGGTGGCTTCAGATACCTGGCAACGCAGCAAACCGGAACATCGATTATGGCGGTAGTCAGGTTCTTCGACTTCATCTTAATCGGTTTGCTGTTTGCCGATTCGAGTGCCGCAGATGATCTATCACGAGCTATAGGAGCGATTTTTGGCAAAATAATCGGAAAATCAGGCTATCGTTTTGCAGCTACAGTGGAGATAGCGCTTTACTCGCTACCCCTAGTGTTCGAGACTGTCGCGAAGTGTTTGGACGCCAGAAAAAGCCGCCTTCAGTCAGCTTGGAAACATCCTGTGAGGCAATCGATATCGATCGGCACATCGATCTTGTGGATGATCATTGCTCGGGGAGAACAACTAGCCGATGCACTCGAGGGACGTTTATTCGATCCGTCGAGACCAAGACAGTCGAATTGGTCATTCACCTGGCGTGATATCCTTTTTCTGCTGGCACTGCTGCTGCTATTAGCCGGTATATGGATTATGGGAACTACCTTCTCGTGACAATCCATCTGTTTCAACAGTATAATCAGAGTTATGGTCGAAGATAAAAAAACGCTCAGGCGACATATGCGCGGTATACTGGCTTCCATCGGCGACGAGCAGAGAACGGTCTCCAGCAGTAGCATCGTTGAGCAAATCGGCTCGTCTATGCTATTTGCCCAGTGTACGCATCTATTTGCCTATATGGCGCTCAAACAGGAAGTCGATGTATCCGGACTGATCGATCTGGCATTGCGAAGCGGCAGACAGGTAGCGCTGCCTCGATGTAGGACCGATTACTCGCTCGACTATCATTGGATCGTACAAGATGAAAAGGATTGGAAACTTTTCCTTGAAGAAGGGCCGTACCGATTAAAGGAACCGATTTCTCTTTGGCCGAAAGCAAGTATTCAAGACAATACGCTTATCCTTGTTCCTGCTTTAGCCTTTACTCGGTCGGGAGAGCGGCTGGGAAAAGGAAAAGGCTATTACGATCGGTTTCTTAGCGAATGTACAGAACGTTGTATCAAATTGGGAGTCGCGTTCGAAACCCAAATCGTACCGGCACTGCCGGTACATCCCCACGATACAAAAGTGGATGCGATTGTGACTGAAGAAGGATTTATTTATTGCGTCTGATCGTTTTCTGTAGAATTCTGTCTTCCCGGTTGATTCATCCACGCAAAGTGCTGTGTTATCAACATCTGAAGTAAAGATTGGCATTCAGGCGAATGCACATCGGACCACGAGCAATTGCGCTTGAGCTTCTGCAGTTCCTGACGCACTTCTTCGTTACGCAACGTACGCAGGATGTTGGAAATCGTCTTGATGTATTCGAGCTGCCGGGATGGAGAACTTGCGATTACGAACAGGAAATGGACGGGGTTGCCGTCCTTCGCATTGTATTCGATACCCGAATCCGAAATACCCAGCCCAACAAGCGTATAGGAGAGATTACGTACTTTTCCATGTGCGACTGCAATGCCGTGACCGATACCGGTGGTTTCGATTTCTTCGCGTCTGAGCACCGCGCGCTTGAATTTTTGAATATCGGGCATGATGGAGAAGACAGGACAGCTGTCGATCGTTTCGATGATCGCTTCACGTTTCGTTGTCGCTGTGAGCCGACACATCACCGATTCAAAACCGTCAAGATGCCGATCCACCCCTATGCTCCCTGTCGCTTAGGTATTCGTTCATTGCCTTAGCGGCCTTTCTTCCCTGCCCCATTGCCAGAATTACGGTTGCGGAACCTAGTACGATGTCTCCACCTGCATACACGCCCGGGATGCTCGTCGCACAGGTATCCTCATTCACTACGATATGCCCTTTCCTGTCGACCTGCAAGCCTTTGGTAGTCTTTTCAATCAACGGATTCGAACTGTTGCCGATTGCAACGATGACCGTATCGCATGCAAGAACGATATCGCTGCCGGGGATTTCTACAGGCGAGCGCCGTCCGGACGCATCCGGTTCGCCGAGCTGACATAATACAATCCGCACACCCTCGACTTTCCCCTTTTCGTTACCGATGATCTCTTTAGGAGCGTGCAGATACTTGAACAATACGCCTTCTTCGTGAGCGTGTGCGACCTCTTCGCGTCGTGCCGGCATCTCTGTAGCCGTTCGTCGATAGACGATAGATACTTCCTCGGCGCCCAGACGAACTGCCGTTCGGGCAGCATCCATCGCTACGTTTCCACCGCCGAAAACTAAAACACGCTTTGAATCGAATAACGGAGTTCCGGCCTTCGCCTTGTCGTATGCACGCATCAGATTGCTGCGCGTCAGATATTCGTTGGCGCTGAATACGCCGACGAGATTTTCACCCGGAATGTTGAGAAAATTTGGCAGTCCCGCTCCGGAACCGATGAATAATGCATCGAAGCCATCTCTGGTCATCAATTCGTCGATGGTAGCCGTACGTCCGACGAGGAAGTTCTGTTCGATCTTCACACCCATGGAAACGAGCGTATCGATTTCTTCCTGTACGATGCGTTTAGGAAGTCTGAACTCGGGGATGCCGTATACCAGAACCCCTCCACACTTGTGGAGAGCTTCAAACATCACGACCTCGTGTCCGGCACGGCGCAAGTCCGCTGCTGCGGTCATCGACGCAGGTCCGCTTCCGACCACTCCGACTTTTTTCCCGGTGGATTGACCGACTTCAGGAACGCTTCTTTTACCCTGGGAGGCCTCCCAGTCGGCAACGAACCGTTCGATTCGACCGATCGATACAGCCTTGTCGATGTCCTTGTGAACTCGTCCGACCGTGCACGTCTGCTGGCATTGCGTCTCTTGAGGACATACGCGGCCACAGACCGACGGGAGCATCGAAGCTTCCTTGATGACACCTATCGATCCGGCGAAATCTCCTATGGCAGCCTTTGCAATGAATCTCGGGATATCGATACGCACGGGACATCCGGCAACACACGGTGCGTTAGCGCATTGAAGACAACGAAGTGATTCGACCAGAACTTGAGATTCTGTGTACCCCAGCGCGACTTCTTCCATATTGTCCCTGCGGATATCGGGGTCTTGCGCCGGCATTTCCTGTACAGGTACTGTCAGACGTTGTTTATTTGTCAACGTCTGGTCTTTATA
>JAAYDK010000162.1 GCA_012729295.1 Spirochaetales bacterium
AAGGTCATGTTTCGTGGAATCAGTCCCAATTGTTGGAAGATGTCCTGTTCGAATTTAAACGAACTCGATATCATCCACAGCAATGGGTACATGGTGATTGCCGCTACTGCGAGAATCAGTATGAATCTGATGGTTTGAGCGAAATGATTTTTTCTTTCACCTACGACCATAAACGACTCCTAGTCAGCTGTAATAGACTCGTTTGCGTGAAATTCTGAACAGAATCAGAGTGATGATCGAAATGATCAACAATAAGAGCCACGCAAGAGCCGACGCATATCCCATACGGAACTTTAAGAACCCTTCGGAATAGATGTGGATGGTATAGAACAACAGACTGTCGAGGGTTCCTCCGACTATACCTCCTCCCGAAGCACCCCCGCTTACGATGAAGGCTTCAGTAAATACTTTGAACGCACTAATTGTCTGCATAATCAGGTTGAACAAGATAATCGGGCTGATGAACGGAAGGATGATATACCGGACGCATGCAGACTGTTTGGCACCGTCGATCATCGCTGCTTCGAGTAATTCGCCGGGAACCTGACGCAGGGCGGCGAGGAAAATGATCATCGGAGAACCAAACTGCCAGACGCGCAGTATGATGATGGTCCAGGTTGCAAATCTCGGATCGGCAATCCAACTGACTCCCTCAACCCAATGAACGCCGAGTTTTAACAAAAGTATGTTCAGCAATCCGTTCATGCTGAACAGTTGTCTCCACAGGATTCCGACAGCAACGCTGGAGCCTAACAGCGAAGGGATATAGAAGATGGTACGAAATGCAGTAGTAAACGGAATCCCTTTGTTTAGCTTAAACGCTAGCACCAAAGAAACCAGTAGCTGCAGAGGAACCGAGACTGCTACATAGAGCAGCGTAACCTTTACCGCAGCGGGGAAATGCCAGTCATTCTCGAACATGTAGATATAATTCTCAAAACCGCTGAACACTGGTTCGGAAAAAAGATTGTATTGTGTAAAGGAAAACAGCAATGAAGCAACAATCGGGTATAAGCTAAGTCCGATAAATCCGATGATCCACGGAAGTAGAAACAAATAGGGAACGTACCATTCTTTTTTTCCCACCACGTGACGCCCAATGCGCATGGTCTTTTTTTGCTTCTGCATCAAAAAGCGACCCCCTTTAGTCTCGGGTCAAACAGTGCCTGTTACAGCCTCTGATTGAAGGCTAACATCGGTTTGTTATAATGTCAATATATTTTTTATATTTCGAAAATTCGGACATGACAACCTCATAAGATTATTTCATTATAGTTTTGTCGTCAAAATAGTTAGTAATTTTCGTACCTGTTAAAATCAAACGACAACTCACATCGAAATAAGACACATTTCGATTCGTGCATCAAGATATCGGAATCGGATTACAGCCTAATTCTTACCATAATCGGCCGTTCAGACATGCAACCTTTCAGATTCGAATATCGAAATTCATACCCAGTCGACCAATTCTTTCGGGACGCCCTTGATTGCAGCAATATGCCGTCTAGCCGCAAGTTCTGCCCTGCAAGGATCGCCGCTGAATATCTCGCTGAGCAGC
>JAAYDK010000163.1 GCA_012729295.1 Spirochaetales bacterium
AGCCTGCCAAGACTTCAACAAAGAGACGAAAGACGGGCGGGATATGCGCGGCGTGTCCGCGTTGTTATCGGATGCAATCAACTCAATCATTGAAGTGAAAGAGGAAAGCGATATCGATAGTCTGTTCAGCCCGGGCGGTACATCTGCCCTGAATACAAATATCAGCGGGCTGGACGATTTTGAATTGATTTGCTTCCTTGTGGTGAGGTGACGAGATGTTAGGATTGCCCCGCTCTACTGAGGTGAATCGCCGTGTTGCAAAAGAGAAGCTCTATCAAAACGCAGCTCTTTCGCCCCAAACGCGTGAGATGATAAAGGACCAGATAGAGTCGGTTTTCTGGCGAAACAAGCTTGCAGATAGCACAATGGCGATCAGTACGGGCGAAACCGCCCAGGAAATTCAGATATTTGAAGTTCAGCTTCGCCAAAAGGAACTCGACAAGCGGGTTCTGCCTGCCATCGCTAAGGCGATACCATATAAAATCCTGTTTGTTCTCGTTTTCGGAGATGAGGCGCAGGCGTGGATTGAAGCGTCCGGCACGTTCTACAACACTGACTGGCAGTCTCTTGACGGTTTTACGTTGAAGTTCGAGGGATTGAATCTGGATGCAGTGTACGAGAACTTGGCACGGCAGATTTCTGGCGGTCGGCTCGGGACGGACGGAGATATCGAGGAAGCCGTAGACCGTGATAAACAGCGGCAAAGACTCCAACGGGATATTGCTGCTTTGGAAAAGAAATTACTGCGTGAGAAGCAGTTTAATAAGCAAGTTGAGTTGAACGGGGAGTTGAAACGACTTAAAAAAGAACTGGAGGATTTACAATCATGAATAAACCAAAATTTGAAACCCCGAATTTCACCGCCGAGAATGTGGCGAGAATTGCAAAACTTTTTCCCGGAGTGGTGACCGAGGGGAAGGTTAATTTTGACCTGCTGCGCTCCATGCTTGGTGATGAGGTATACGGCGACGAAGCCTACGAGTTTACATGGGTGGGAAAGCGCGCCGCCATTGCTGAAGCTGGGCGGCCTATTCGCAAAACGCTGCGCCCTTGCGTGGAGGAAAGTAAGGACTGGGATACGACCGAGAATCTTTACATAGAGGGCGACAACCTTGATGTGTTGAAGCTCTTGCAAGAGAGCTACCTTGGCAAGGTGAAAATGGTATATATCGATCCTCCCTATAACACAGGGAATGATTTTGTGTATCGGGACGATTTTAAGCTGAGCCGTGAGGAATACGAGGACGAAGCGGGTGTCTATGACGAGGACGGTGACCGCCTATTTAAGAACACCGAAACCAATGGCCGCTTCCACTCCGACTGGTGCAGTATGATTTACCCGCGCCTTGTTTTGGCGAGGAATTTGCTTGCGCCTGATGGCGTAATATTTATAAGTATTGATGATAATGAAGCATCACAAATGCGGAAAATATGCGATGAAGTCTTTGGCGAAGAAAACTTCATCGACTGCTTGATATGGAAAAAACGATATGGTGGTGGAGCAAAAGAAAAATATCTTGTAACGCTTCATGAATATGTAATGTTTTATGCTAAGAATATACATTGCATTAACGAAATATTTGTCCCACTAACAAATGAATCCATTGAGCGTTACTATACAAAACGTGACGAGAAATATGAAACGCGCGGAGGTTATCGTACTCACCCGCTTGAAGCAGGAAAGGCCATGGATGCCAGACCAAATTTGATTTTTGGAATTCCGGCTCCCGATGGTTCTATCGTTATGCCACGTAAGCAATGGTTATGGGGAAAGGATAGAGTTGATGCCGCTCTAAAAAATAATGACATTGAGTTCACACAAAACAATAAAGGCGAATGGATTGTTTCATCAAAACAATACCTCAAAGACGAGTCAGGTGAAATGCGTTTGGGCAAAACATTTTCAATAATTGATGATATTTATACACAGCACGGCACAAATGAAATGATAGACATCATGGGTGATGCGAAAATATTTAACTATCCTAAACCTATTGGTTTTGTTAATAAATTATTAGCAATAGGAACAGATAAAGATGCAATCATCCTCGACTTCTTCTCCGGCTCCGCCACAACCGCACACGCCGTCATGCAGCATAACGCCGAAGACGGCGGCAAGCGCAAGTTTATTATGGTGCAGTTGCCAGAGGTGTGTGCCGAGGGAACGGAGGCGTCAAAGGCGGGGTATGCCACCATCTGCGAAATAGGCAAAGACCGCATCCGACGCGCCGGGGATAAAATCAAAGCCGAGGCGGGCTTGACCGCCCAAAACCTCGACATCGGTTTCCGTGTTCTCAAACTTGACGATACCAACATGAACGATGTGTACTACGCAGCAGGTGATTATACGCAGAATTTGATTTTGCAGATGGAAAGCAACATCAAGCCTGACCGTACGGATCTGGACTTGCTTTACGGCTGTTTGCTTGACTGGGGATTGCCGCTGTCCATGCCCCACACACACGAGAAAATCGATGGCTTCACTATCCATACCTACAATGATGGCGATTTGATAGCCTGCTTCGAGGAACGTATTAGTGAAAAGGCAATCCGTGAGATCGCAAGCCGCAAGCCTCTGCGTGCCGTATTCCGCGACAGTAGCTTCAACAGTTCACCTGAAAAAATAAACGTGTTTGAAATTTTCAAGCTTCTTGCACCGAACACGAATGTGAGGGTGATATGATGAAAAATAAAGTAGAATACGGAGGTGCTGGCAAATGAAACTACAATTCCGGCATCAGCCTTTTCAGGCAGACGCAGCAAAAGCGGTCTGCGATGTGTTCGCGGGTCAGCCGTTCCGCACCCCAACTTATATGATAGACTCCGGCATGGGGCAGCATTCCCTGTCCCAGACACGGGATTTTACGGGTTTCAGTAATGCGCCTATTGTTGTTTCCGATGACAAAATACTGGAGCATATTCGAAATATTCAGCGCTTGGGTGGCATAAAACCGTCCGATTCACTTGTCGGTCGTTTTAACCTGACCATTGAGATGGAAACAGGTGTCGGCAAGACCTATACATATATTAAGACCATGTACGAGCTGAACAAGCGGTACGGCTGGAGCAAGTTTATAATTGTTGTGCCAAGTGTTGCTATTCGTGAGGGCGTTTATAAATCCTTCCAAATGACGGAGGAGCATTTTGCCGAGGATTACGGTAAGAAAATCCGCTATTTCATTTATAATTCATCGCAGCTCACTGAGATTGACCGTTTCGCTTCCGATAGTGCAATAAACGTGATGATCATCAACAGCCAAGCATTTAACGCAAGAGGCAAAGACGCCCGTCGTATCTATATGAAATTGGACGAGTTCCGTTCCCGCCGCCCAATTGATATTTTGGCGAAAACGAACCCGA
>JAAYDK010000164.1 GCA_012729295.1 Spirochaetales bacterium
ATTCAGAATTCTTGTAGAACCACTTTGCATCGGGATATGAAAATGTTTTGCAATCTGTTCGTACCTGGCGATGACAGAAACAAGATCGCTCGAGAAATCCTTCGGATGGGGGCTGTCGAATCGAATCCATCTGATGGCAGAACAATGTGCTACAATCGTATCGAGCAATTCGGGAAATCGATAATTTATTCCTTTTTGAATATAATTATAGCTGTTCACATTCTGACCAAGTAAGGTGATATCACGCACGCCAAGCGATTCAAGCCGGTCGATTTCCTCTACAATAGACTCGACGGAGCGCGAGACTTCCCTGCCCCTCACGTACGGTACGATACAATACGCACAAAAATTATTGCATCCGTTCATGATGGGCACATACGAACGGATTTCTCCTGGCTTGTAATAGCTTTCGGTAAACGAGTAGTGTTCGTCGCTGTCTATACTCGCACCGCTGAGGATTGCTGCTATTCGCTGCTTGTCGTTGGTCCCGAGTACGAGATCAACAGCAGGAGCATCCTTCAGCAGTTGCTCACCGATTCGTTCGGCCATGCAACCTACTATTACCAGAGTCAGCGGATGCGTTTCTTTCACATGTTTGAAAAACCCGATTCGTCCCCAGATACGGTTTTCTGCGGTTTTACGAACCGAGCATGTGTTGATAATCACGCAATCGGCTTGTTCAGCAGATGCGGCAGGTTTCATACCGGCCTGCATGAGCGCCTGCTCGATTGCATTCGATTCAGCAAAGTTCATCTGACATCCGTAGGTTTCCAAATAATAGCTGTTGTGAGAATCGGGTATGCTTCGGTTGGTCATCGACAATTATGTTCTCCGTATTGTGTCATACAGGCTTGGAGTGTGTTCTTCATCAGCATGGCTATCGTCATCGGTCCGACACCTCCGGGTACCGGAGTTATTGCCGAACACATATCGGCGACAGCAGAATAATCGACATCTCCGACTATACGGTAGCCGCGTTTCTTTGTCGAATCGGGAATTCTGTTGATTCCGACATCGATGACTACGGCACCGGGTTTTACCATATCCCTCGTGACACACAGTGGTTTTCCCATCGCGACGACGAGAATGTCTGCACTAGCGGTCATCTGTGCCAGGTTTTTGGTTTTGCTGTGGCAGACGGTTACTGTCGCATCGCACCGTTTGTTCATCAGCAGCGAGGCCATCGGTTTGCCGACAATCGCGCTACGCCCGATGACGACCGCATGAGTGCCTTTTGTCTCAATATGATAATAGGATAATATTTCCAGAATGCCCGCCGGAGTACACGGTACAAGGCAGCTCTGGCCGAGCAACAATTTCCCGAGATTGACAGGGTTGAGTCCGTCAACATCCTTGTCGGGAGCAATTGTTTCGGCGATCCTATGTTCGCTTATATGCTTGGGCAGGGGAATCTGTACGAGAATCCCGTGAACCGATGAATCCGAGTTGAGCTTTTCGACCACAGAAATCAGTTCGGCCTCGCTTGTAGAATCGGGAAGCCTGATATCAGTGTGAACGAACCCCATCTCGTCGCATGCTTTGCCTTTTGAGGCAACATACGACTGGCTGGCACCGTCGCTGCCTACCAGTACGACCGCAAGATGCACAGATACGGCAGTCTTATCGACAAATTCCCTGCACCTGCGCCTTACATCCTCAAATACAGACCGGGCTACTTCGGTTCCCTTCAGTTCTCGCATCTCGACTCCTGTTATGCAAACCATACCAAAAAAGTGTATCCTTGTGTACTCATCCTCGTTATATTGCTATTAGGTTCTCAAAAATCTCATGATAGGATATGATAAGCAGGTAACGAGACAAGTCAAAGAGGATTTTTCATGAAACGAATAACGATCATGGTTCTTATCCTGGCGGTACTGGCACCGGTGTTTGCCGCTGATGCGACCGCTATAGGGCAATATCAGATGGGCAGCCAGATGTTCACGTTTAGGGCCGGCCCGGTAATTCCGCTGTTCTTTTACTTTTTCAACGACAATCCTTCGTTTGTCAGCGATACGCACCTGAAGACGGGCGGATACGGATCGATACGTTACCAGGGTTTCACAAATTCCCAGATCGCCATCGGTGGCGAACTCGGCTATTACTTTGCATATCCTCGAAACGACGACCTGCTGACTTCAGTACCTTTACAATTTGTTGCTTCATGGATTCCCGTTCAGGGAACAATCGAATTACCAATCAGTCTCGGACTTGGTTTCGCTTACAACAGTTTTGCGCAAAGCAGCTATCTCAGCATGTTCGCATCTGCGGAGATCGGGTTGAGCTGGTATTTTACCGACCAGTGGGGCATCACCGTAAGCGCCGGCTATTGGCTGATTCCGGAAATCTATACCGATGCGAAGCGTGTCGATACGTCGTTGGGGAATTTTTCACCGATCGTCGTATCGGTTTCGTACAGGAACTAGGAGGACTCGATGAAACGCACACTCATATTAGCCGCAATCCTTTCGATACTTGCGATTTCTCTCGGATGCAACATCGATGCCCAGGAAGGTATTTTCCGTCAGATTTCAAAAACCGAAGCCGAAGTCAAGGTGGGAAGCGTCGAACTGCTTGCAGTAGACGGTACGAAATACTACGCGATGTCGACGCTCATGGGATTGCTCTCCTACGAAAACAACATCTGGACCAGACTGGATCCGGCAACGAGCCCGATTGCACGATTGATGGCAACCAGCAGCGACGATATCGCCTATGCTCCGTTGTCCGATCCTACTACCGGAACGCATACGTGGTACCTGCTTGACGGTTCTGATGTACCGCAGGCTCAGGCCGTCAGCCGCTTTTCTTTCATAACCACGTTACACGAAGGCTGGGAAATCGCCAAGACCGATAGTAGTCAAACAGAATTCGACCTGTATCGCGACCTTGGCGGAGATCCTGTGGCTACCGGCCTCGAAACGATATTCAGCGAAAACCTCTGGTTATTGGAAATCGACGATGATGCGGTGGTATCTGCAGCCACCGTTCTCGTCAGCGGCTTACAAAAAGACAGTACTGATACTTATGTTCACAGACTGTATGTCGGTGGGGCAGAGACGATCGTCGATGCGGACATCCAAGATCAGATTGTCGCTTTCTCGTATAATGGTACAGACATGATTGCCGTGACGAAATCGGGCAAAGTATGGTACGGAGACGGCACGACCATGACTGAGAAAGCCGATACTACCCTATCGTTTCCTACGAACGGAATTGCCGGCAAACCGATTCCGACATTTATCGATGCCAGTGGTAATTTAGTGTTTCAGGGTAGCTCGGTATTTTACTCGATAGCACCAAACGGCACCGTAACGTCGATAAGCGATCGGTTTTCTACAAATCTTCGCTCAAGTTCTTTTAAGGTCACCAGCTACTATTTCGATCGTACTACCGGGGCCCTGTACGGAGGTACGGTAAAGAACGGGCTTTTCAAAGTCCCTGATTTGGCAGGCGATACTGTCGACTGGTTGTAGAGGCCTTTAGTCGCAGCGGACCTCGTGGAGAATCTTGCGCACTTGTTCGTCGCCGTAACATGCATCGATTTCCTCGCTCGTCAGGCCGATGAACTCATGGTTCATATAATGTATCCATGTTTCGTCTTGAGCAGATTCAAGAACGTGCTTACGACAGTAATAGTCGGGCTGGATGGGTAATCTCGGCGTTGATTTATAGAGCGGCACCTTATAATCGAATACGGCTACCTTGATGTCCTCGCGGGGAATTCCCTTGCTCAGCATTACGCTGACCAGTGCGTTGACCGTCTTGCCGGTATCGAAGATATCGTCGACAATCAATATTTTGTCTCCGGTCCTTAAATGTTCGGGGGAATAGGTCCACCCGTCGATGCGGACTTCCGATTCCAAGTGCATGTTCTCGTAGGAGCGCGCAACTACGGCGGCATAGAATACCGGGCGCTCGCCGTTCTGCTTGCGAATCAGCTTATAATATTCGCTAAATACATTTCCCATATACGCTCCGCCCCTGAGGGAAACGTAGATGATATCGGGAACGAAATGGTCTTCGATATACATCGTATGTGCGAGTTTTAAAGCACTGTCACGCAATTGTTCGGGACTAATGAATTCCTTTCTCATGTTCAGCCTCGTTTTAGTCAGCAATCGTAAGGACTTCGATTCCGTCTTCCGTCACGGCTATCGTATGTTCGAAATGAGCCGATGGCTTTCCATCGGCGGTCACGACAGTCCACCCGTCTTTCAGCACTCTGATGTTTTTCGTACCCAAATTGATCATTGGTTCGATGGCGATCACCATACCCGGACGTAAGCGCGGATTGGCACCCATCGGACTGACATAGTTCGGAACCTGGGGTTCCTCATGCAATGCAAGACCGACACCGTGACCGCAGTAATCACGTACCACGCCGAATCCGTTCGCATCGGCATGGTGGAATATCGGTGCGGAAATATCATGAATGCGGGCATTCGGTTTACGTGCCCCCTCGATACCCATTTCAAGGCATTCCTGCGTTACTCTTACCAGTTTCTCGTATTCGGGCTTGGTATTGCCGATGATGTACGTTTTAGCCGCATCGCTGAAGTGTCCACCCAGATCGATACCCAAGTCGATGCTGACCAGGTCCCCTTCTCTAATTACACGCTTACCGGGAATTCCGTGAATGACTTCATCATTCAGAGAAATACAGGCTGAGCCGGGAAATCCGTCATACCCGAGAAATGCGGGTTTCCCTCCGTGTTTGATAATAAAATTGTAACAGTACGTATCGATTTCTTTGGTGGTGATGCCGGCCTGCAACATCTGCTTTAGCGCATCAAACAACCGTGCCAGCAACTGGCACGATTCTCTGATGCGCTCTATCTGCTCGGGAGTTTTAAGATTTATCATTTCGTAACCGTTTTTGCATGGAATCTAAAATTCCGTTGATAAATTTGTAATTCACTTCGCTGCTGAATTCCTGAGATAACTTGACTGCTTCGTCGATAATCACATGACTGTGAATATCATTGGCATACAAGAGTGAATAAACACTGAACCGCAAGATATTACGGTCAATGATGTCGATCCGGTCGAGAGGCCGGTTGGTAGAAAATTCGCTGATTAGCTGATCGACCTCATCAAGATGTTCGAGAGTCCCGACGATAAGATACCGTGCAAACAATATCGCTTCAGGTTCTATAGACTGGACCTCAAGGTCTGATAACCCCGGAAATCCTTGTGGAATACCCGCTTGGAGCTCCTGGTTAAAATCTAATGCGTAGAGGGTCTGCAATGCCAGTTCGCGCCCCTTGTGTCTAGCCTTCACCGGTTTGTGTTCCTTCTTTACAGAAATATTTCTATCTTGGCTTGCTTACGCAAATCTTCGACAAGTTTGTTGATGGCGTTCACATAAGCCTGCTGCTGATTTTGAGAAAGTAAGCGCTGTTCAATGTAGCGGTACACGGTCGTATTCGATTCTGGGGTAATCGTATCCTGGATCGTCAGCAGCTTGGGATCAATGTGGGTGACGACCTTGACGATATGGTAGCCGCTGTTGGACTCGAGGATTCCCGACGGTTTGCCGACGTTCAGAGCAAACACTGCGTCGAAAAATGCCGGACCTAGATATTCGCGCATTTCGGTATTGTCGTATGCGAGCCATCCGATATCTCCGCCCTTGTTGACCGATGCAGTATCTTTCGAATACTTCGGGACCAATTCTTCAAATGTATAGGTTCCGTAGCGGATCCACCGGGCAATCTTTTCCATCTCTGCTAGGACGGCAGCATTATCGGTTTCGCTGTACGGCATGAAAATATGGCTGATCCTCACCAGCTCGGGATTCATGAAGCTCGTCCTGTTAGCTCGGAAAAATTCCTGAATCTGAGCCTCAGTCGGTTTTCCATATTCTTCGAGAATAGCGGGATATTTGGCTCTGACGTATGCGTCGATTGTTGCAGAATCACGTAGGCTCTTTCTAAATGCGGCCATATCCAGGCCGTAATTGCTCATGATGATCTGTTCGAATTGAGCATCGGTAATCGTGGTGTTGAGTTGTTGCTCGACCGATGTACGCTGGGTTTTGATAATCTGGTTCAACTGACTTTCGGTTACAAGAAAACCGTCGCGTTCGGCCCCCTGTAGGACGAGTTCGTCGTTGACCATGATATTCAGCACATCCGTCGAAGCCATAGTCGCACCGGTTCCGAGCGCCTGCAGTTCTGCTCTATACTCGGCCTCTTTGGCCTTGAGACTTTCCATCGATATCGAGGTGCTTCTGATCAATGTAACGGTCGCTGCAACCTGGGCAGCATCAGCTGTTAGAAACGCGCACGCAACTATGAGAAACACTACGGTAAGAAACACCCGTCTCCTAATCATCTTTACACTCCTGGATCTAAGAAATAATGAGCCGTTTGCCTACTTCTTTCGCAAACGCCCGATTGGTAAGAATATCGGAATACTTAAGATACATGCCCTGGCCTTCCATCACCTGCATCAGATGTTGTAGGGTTTTCAGTGTGCGCAATCCGCGCTTAGCGACAAAGGCAAAACAACGTTTTCCGCTGATAGTTCCGCTCTGTTTGAGAAAATCTCCGACCGCCTGGGGAATCTTGCCTCCCCAAAACGTAGAAGATGCAGTACCAACGGCGATATATTCGTAAAACGAAATTATCTTCCCCGCGTCTTTGCGCATATCGATTACATCGACGATGTGACCTTGCTGCTGGATTCCTTCGGCCAAGCCTGCAGCAAGTTCCTTACAGATCGATCCGTTTGATTCGCCAAACAATACACATACTCTCATAACGCATCCTTTACGAAATAGCAACGACCGCACTGTATGCATGCGGTCGGAACCTAACGTTTATGAATTGCAAGATATGTAGGTCTTGTCTACTTGGCAGCTTCTTCATTCCACCATTCACTCGCGCTTTGGACTTGCTCTGCCGGTATCGACTTGAGCAGCGAATCGTTAGATGGTGTTTTATTAATAACGGCGAGAACGATGGCAAGAACGAGGAACGCCGCGCCAAGAATAGCCGTAGCCTTATTAATTACTTTTCCGGTTTGGGAACCGAATGTCGATTCGCTTCCGCCACCAAAAATACCGCCGAGTCCCGAACCGCCTTCGGTCTGGATGGCAACGATAAAGACCAGCAACAGGCTGGCGATAATAAACAACACCAACAAAATAATACTTAAGACACCCATTTCAGACTCCAGTTATCTTGCATCGAATGTTACGATGGGGACGAATTGCTCCAATGTTAGCGATGCTCCGCCCACCAACGCACCATCGATGTGCTCCATTGCCATAAGGTCGGATACATTCGATGGCTTTACTGAACCACCATACTGTATTATCAACGATTCTGCAACACTTTTACCATATAGACCTTCGACGACAGTCCTAATAAATGCATGTGCATCGTTCGCATCCTGAGGAGTTGCGGTCTTTCCGGTACCGATTGCCCATACAGGTTCGTATGCAACAGTGATTGCACTCATAGCGTGACCGTTGACGCCTTTCAATCCCTCGACTATCTGTCTTTTCAAGACTTCTTCGAGTTTTCCCGATTCTCGTTCCTCGAGCGTCTCTCCGACACACAGGATTACATCGAACTCGTGTTTGAGCGCAAGGTGCAGTTTCGCGTTGACCACGGCATCGGTTTCACCGTACAGAGAGCGGCGTTCCGAGTGCCCGAGAATGACAACAGAGACTCCTGCATCTTTCAGCATTGCTGGTGATACTTCTCCGGTATAGGCACCGGATTCGTGGTCAGCCATATTCTGTGACGCGACTTGAATCGACGAATGCTTAAGCACCTCGACAACTGCCGGAATCGTGATAAACGGAGGAGCTACCGCGATGCGTACAGGTGTATGTTTCAGCGCTTTATCCAATTCGGCAGCAAAGGCCCTGCCCTCGGACGGGGTCATGTTCATCTTCCAGTTCCCGGCGATAAAAGGTTTTCTCATATTATATCTCCAATGCTTTGATACCGGGCAGCTCTTTTCCCTCAAGGAATTCTAGCGAAGCTCCGCCGCCGGTCGATACGTGATCTATCTTGTCTGCATACCCGAATTGATTGACCGCGGCGACAGAATCGCCTCCGCCCACGACAGTGGTCCCGCTACATTCGGACACCATTCGCGCAACTTGTTTTGTCCCTTCTGAAAAAGCTGCAAATTCAAATACTCCCAGCGGTCCGTTCCATACGATGGAACGAGCCTTCTTTAATTCGGTCTCGATGATGTCCAGCGTCTTCGGTCCGACGTCCATGCCGATGAGTTCATCGGAGATATCGGCTCCGTCTATGGCAACGGGAACCGCCTGTTCGTTGAATTCCGCTGCACATACGTGATCGACCGGGAGAATAACTCTTACTTGCTTTGCATTCGCTGCTTCAAGGAAAGACTTCGCAACATCGACATAATCAGCCTCGAATAACGATTTCCCGATCTGGTGACCCTGGCATTTGAGGAACGTGTAGGCCATGCCGCCGCCGATAACGATTGCATCACACGTTTTCGCCAACGACTCGAGAACCGAAATTTTCGATGAAACTTTCGAACCACCGATAATCGCGACAAATGGCTTTTCAGGATTTTCCAATAAAGGTGCGAAAAACTTGACTTCCTTCTCGATCAGGAAACCCGCTGCTGAAGGCAGGTAGTGGGAAACGCCTTCGGTCGAAGCATGGGCGCGGTGTGCTGTTCCGAACGCATCGTTTATGTAGACGTCCCCAAGAGAAGCAAGCGCTTTAGAAAACTCGGGGTCGTTAGCCTCTTCCTCTTTATAAAAGCGCACATTTTCGAGTAAAAGCACTTCGCCTGCCTTGAGACTATGTACTTCACGCTCAACTTCGGGACCAATCACATCCGAGGCCAGCTTTACCGGACGGCCGAGTAGTTTTTCGAACCGTTTGGCAACGGGAGCCATGCTGAACGCAGGGTCCTTCTTCCCCTTCGGACGACCGTAATGGCTCATCACCACTAACGAAGATCCCTTTTGTTTTAAAATATAGTTGATAGTCGGTAATGCACCTTCGATACGAGTGTCGTCGGTTACGACTCCATCTTTAACCGGTACGTTAAAATCAACTCGAATCAAAACGCGTTTCGAAGTAAGATCGATATCGGCAATAGTCTTTAATTTCATGACAGCAACTCCTTATTCACACATGATGCGCACCTATCGGCGCGCATCAATATCGTGTATCAATTGTTCAACGAGATTAGGCCATCAGTTTCTTGGCGAGATCCACGACTCTTGCAGAGTATCCCATCTCATTATCATACCAAGACATAACCTTAAAGAAATTCGGGCCCATCTTCATCGTCAGTTGTGAGTCGAATACTGATGAGTGGAGATTTCCCTTGACGTCAGAAGACACGATTGGGTCTTCTGTGTATTCGAGAATCCCTTTCATCGGTCCTTCGGCAGCTGCTTTTACCGCTGCGTTGAGCTCTTCGACAGTACAATCTTTTTCAAGCAGGACGGTAAGGTCAACGATCGAGCCTGTCGGCACGGGAACTCGCATGGCACCGCCATTCATCTTTCCTTTGAGCGAGGGGATGACTTCGGAAACCGCACGGGCTGCACCGGTTGTGGTCGGAATGATCGATAGACCGGCAGAGCGTGCCCGTCTCAGATCCTTATGTGGCTGGTCCAGGATTACCTGATCGTTTGTATAGGCATGGATGGTGGTCATCAAACCGCGTTCGATACCGAACGAATCGTTGAGTACCTTTGCCAGAGGAGCAAGGCAGTTGGTGGTGCAAGAAGCATTAGAGTAAGCCAGCAGGCTGTGGTCGATCTGATCGTCGTTTACGCCGCAGACGATAGTCTGGTCGATCTTGTCCTTGGCGGGAACGGTAAGGATAACCTTTTTTGCTCCGGCTTTGATATGGTCCTTATAGCCGCCCTTCGGACTTTCGGCACTGCCGAATACTCCGGTCGATTCTATGGCGATGTCTACGCCAAGAGCCTTCCACGGAAGTTCCGCAGGGTTCTTGATTGCGTAAATCTTTATTTCTTTCCCATCTACTACGATGGCGTCTTCTTTTACCGAGACGGAACGCTTATAAACGCCGTACGTCGAGTCGTACTTCAGCAAAGTCGCCAGTGTTTTAGGATCGGTAAGGTCGTTGATGGCTACAATGTCGATATTCTTATCTTCAAAAGCAATTTTAAACACATTGCGCCCGATTCTTCCGAATCCGTTGATTGCCATTTTCATCTGGGCAAATCCTCCATTAATAATTAGGTTTCGATAACAATATATCGTTAAGGGAGGATAAAGGTCAACAATCAGGGCCTTTTTAGTACAATTTTTACTCTAACGATTTTATGTCCGTCGATTTGCTGAACGACAAAATCCACACCGTCGAAAGAAACTTTCTCCTGAGGTGCGGGGATTCTGCCGAACAATTCGAAAACGAATCCGCCAAGCGTTTCGAAATCGTTTTCGGGGAGCGACAATCCCAAGCGGTCGTTGACGTCATCGATTGCTTCTCTTGCATCGCAGAGATAGATACCGTCGCTCATCGTCACGATTCCGTCTTCTTCGTCTTCGTCGAATTCGTCCTGAATTTCGCCGACGATAACTTCAAGAATGTCTTCCATGCTGACGATTCCCGATACTCCGCCATACTCGTCGATTGAAACGGCGATATGGACCTTGCGTTTTTTAAACTCTCTGAGCAGGTCGTCCAGTTTCTTCGTTTCCGGAACAAAATACGGTTTACGCATCGTTGATCTGATATCGAACGGCTTATGCAGGCCTTGTTTCAATATATCCTTCACGTACAGTACACCGACTACGTTATCAATCGTATCAGTGAAAACTGGATACCGGCTGTAGCCCTGTTCTGCGATAATCGAATAGAGTTCTTCCAGCGTAATCTCGTCCGATAGGAATTGGACATCGATTCGAGGAACCATGACTTCACGGACTGTCGTGTGAGAAAGTTCCCCCACCCCCTCGATCATATTTTTACGTTCTTCTACCACTTCGGCGTTCTCTTGCTGCGCTGTCGGCGTGTTCTTCGTAATCAACCGCCTGAGCTTATCGGAGA
>JAAYDK010000165.1 GCA_012729295.1 Spirochaetales bacterium
CGGACTGTCGTGTGAGAAAGTTCCCCCACCCCCTCGATCATATTTTTACGTTCTTCTACCACTTCGGCGTTCTCTTGCTGCGCTGTCGGCGTGTTCTTCGTAATCAACCGCCTGAGCTTATCGGAGAATTTCAATTGGAAACTCCTTTAGTATGGTTTGCAAAATCGATTCCTGATGCACCAGCATCGGTTCGTTGGAATCGTTGGTAACATGTTCCTCTCCAAGTAAGTGTAGCGTACCATGGATGAGCAGACGAGGCAATTCTTCTTTGACGGGAACATCAAAATCCGTGCAGTTACGATATACCGCATCGACCGAGATAATGATATCTCCCAAAACCCGTACAGACTCTTCAAAAACATCAGGCCACTGCTGATCGTCCGACTGACAGAACGAAAGGATATCGGTCGGCTCGTCTTTGCCACGGTAGGTTTTGTTCAGCTCCTGGATAGTTGCGTCTGAAACGAACGAACAGGACACTTCGATTCCGTCCGATCCTAAAATATCCAATACTTTCATGATGAGCGGCCGGACATAGGTTTCGGAGAAAACCGGATGATCGATATCGGCTTCGTATGCTATTTCAACCGTATTCATTTGGATTCCTCCTCGACATGAGAACCGGGGTATACCATACGCGTATGATATTTACCAGCCAGCGTTTGGACGAAACTGGTACTGATGATGTCGAGGTCAGTAAGAGAAAGCCTAGATGCGGCCAGCTGCTTACGGTCGATTTTTCCTAACACGATCTGGTGAACCAGTTTCTCGTACTTTTGCAGCGAAGGTTTACGAATCGACCGCGATGCAGCCTCGACGCTATCGGCGAGCATTACGATGGCGGCTTCCGGTGTCTGAGGCGGGATCGACGCGTAGCGGTAATCATCTACATTAACCTCTTTCGTACCGTTCTGTTCTGCAGCAGATTGCGCTTCCTTGAGAAAGAATGCAATGACGTCGTTTCCGTGGTGCTGAGAAATGATATCGAGCACTTCGACCGGTAAACGGGCTTCTTTGCCTTTTTCTGTACCCAGTTTCACATGTGATTTAATGATTGCGACCGATAAACTGGTCGTCAGTTCGTCATGCTTGTTATCTCCATCCTGATTTTCAATAAAATACTCAGGATGATCGAGTTTGCCTACATCGTGATACAAAGCCCCTACCCTGGCAAGCAACGCATCTGCACCGATAGCAGCTGCAGCCGCATACGCCATCTCGGCAACTGCTTGCGAATGGTTGTACGTGCCCTGAGCGTTTTGCGCAAGACGCGATAACAGAGGCGAGTCTCCGTAAGCTAGCTCGCGAAGTCTGAAAGCCGTGGGGATATTGAAAATTCGTTCGACAAGCGGTAAGGCTGCCGTTACGATAACATACGTGAGCGTGATATTCAAAACCGTAATCGATATTAACAGTAGCAGATCGTCGAAAGCATGACCGAGGAGCAAGTTGTTTATCACGACGAGAAAACTGGTCACGACTACGCCGTAAAACCATTGGAACAGCATCTCGGTACGTCTGGAAACATACTTGATGAAATGTATTGCGCAAAAGCATTCTGCGACGATAAAAAATACAGTAGTAAGCGTAGCATTAGGCAGCAGGACCGCGTACGCACCTAACAGAACCGCTGCAATATATCCGGAGCGCTTGCGATTCGTCATGAGCGCAAGCATGTTCGGTACGAGGAGCACTGGCAGCAGCGGTTCGTAATAAGGCAGGTCCCACCCAGCGAATATATTCAACACTAAAAAGGAGAGCAGCTGAGTAAGAAAAATCCCCCCGAGAAAAAACAGCACATATAATTCACGTCTTATCGAATGAACAAACAGGTACCTCAACAGGTATACGGAGCCGAACGTCATTATCAGCACGAATAATAGCATTCCTACAATTTCAAGAAACGTATAATGAACTTCGGCCAGAATGAGTGCCTGAAGCGTACGGACATCCTGCGAGGTAATTACAAAATCCTTCTTAAGGATGTACTGGCCCTTTTCAACTTTCACAGAAACCGGAGCGACATCTTGTGAAGCTTTGTTCTTTGCGATGGATGTCTCTAACTGGTCGTAATGTACATTCGGTCGGACGAACAGGGTCGCTAAGTCGAATGCCAATACGTGCTGGTTTCCAGATAGCAGGCTTCGATAGTTTCGCAAGATATCAATCAGTTCTTTGGTAAGTTCCGTATCGGTAAGCAATTGATCGATTCCGTATACCGTGTGCTGCGAAAGTCCGTTTGAACCGACACTATCCTTTACTGTGATAGAAAGATAACCATTCTGCTGGACATCGTTGATTTCCTTCGCCGAATAGACTCCCTGTTCCAATAGAGCTGCGGTAGCCTCTAGCACAATCGAATGGACTAGTTGACGCTCATCATGTGTAAGCGAAGCAAGAGACTCGATGAGATGTGCACTATCGTTTAATCCCTGGTCGGTCATGGCACGCTTTGCATGTTGAACGGATGTCGAGATATCCGAACTAGCTTGAAACGAAAGAAATACCTGGTCGATTGTCTCAAGCACTTTACGAGTTTGTGCAAGCGAATAAGAAAAAATCGGCAATATCGAGTTCGATGCCTCCCTCTGGCGCTCTTTTGTCAACACCTCGTCGATATAATAAAAGGTTTCGTTCGCAACGATATCGACGTCGGATAGACTACCTTCACGATATTTCGAAAGTACGTCTCCAAGAGAATCTCTTTTTGCATCGGCAAGCAGCAACGGTACTCCGAGAGCCCCGATCACTACCGCTGCAAGCAATATCCAAAAGAGCATGCGCATACCGGCTGATGCACTTCTTCTGTCAATAACCGTTCGCGTCTTTGTCATATGCGTCAATAATCCTCTGGACAATTCTGCTTCTCACTACATCTCTCGAATTGAATTCAACGAATCCAATATCTTTCACTCCGCGTAGGATTTTCCCAGCATGAACAAGACCAGATGTTCTGGATCTGGGTAAGTCTATCTGAGTGACATCACCGGTGATAACGGCAACCGAATTCTCTCCTAGCCGGGTGAGAAACATTTTCATTTGTTCTACCGTAGTATTTTGTGCCTCGTCGAGAATCACGCAGGCATTATTCAGCGACCGTCCGCGCATATAGGCCAACGGGGCTATCTCGATTGAACCATTTTCTTCCAATCTGCGTATGATCGCGGGAGGAACTACATATTCCATCGCATCGTAGAGAGGTCTCAGGTAGGGACCGATTTTTTGAGCCAGGTCACCGGGCAGAAACCCGAGATTTTCACCCGCTTCGACTACTGGTCTGGTCAGAATGATTTTTTGTTTTTTTCCAGAAAGGACGTCGGATAGCGAATGGGCGATTGCGAGAAAGGTCTTGCCTGTCCCCGCTGGTCCAATGCTGAATACGATCTGAGATTCATCCATCAGTCTGATGAAACGCCTTTGGCGCATACTTTTTGGATAAACGGTTTTGCCCGCTACCATGATCGAAACCGCTGGTTCAACCGACTCTGAAGGGACTTTACATTCCGATGAATCCTGCAAGCCGCAACGCATGGTTTGAAACTCCATGAATATTTCCGGCTCTCCAATGAGGTCCATTCTTTGGGCAAGTTCTTTCAAACGATGCATGAGCTGGGAAAAATCACGCTCACAATCGGTGGGGCTTCCGTCAGAAGGTTCGCAGGTAAGGCTGTTGCCGTGTACGAACAGCTCGCACCCGAGCAATAACTCAAGATAGGGGATGTTCCTATCATTAATGCCGCACACTCTCTGCATCTGTTCGGCTTCTTCGAATACTACCGTGCTACTCATCCTACTCCCGACAGCCGAAAATGAATCCGTACAATTTAGAATCTCCTGTCGACCTGTATCTCTGGAATCGCCTTCCACTGGAGGAAGATCGAAAACACTGGTTTCCAGCGCCATTCCATGTCAGATAATACTACGCTTCCCTCATATTTACAATGGAGGTCCCATTCCTTCATCTTGTGTACCACATCCAATGAAATACTCTCCATATTGAACTGCGTCTTCACTCTCCCGTCGCCAAAGAAATCAAGAGAACGCAATAAGTCGTCGAACAAATCGACGAATGAACCGTAGCGGTAAAAACCCTTATTGACAGTCGTTACCGACAATTCTATAGCCAGAAATTCGGCGATTTCGAAACCGACATTGCTCGAAAGACGCAGAGCCGTTGCCGTATCGTCGATGAAACTGTAGTGAAAAGAAGACAAAAATTCAATCTTTAGCGCTATTCTGTCTTTCCACCAGCGTTTGATAAAATTTTCGATTCTACAATCGATATCGAGCGTGTACATCTGAATCGACTGAACAGGGCCCCTACTCATAAGAGAAATTTTTAGCCAGGGAATCGAAATCGTATGTACCAGAGACTTGAAATAGAGACCATCGCCGAGCATGTCCAAGTTGTTTGAAAGACGCAGATACTTGTCGAAAAACATAAAATTCAAGCTGGTTTTTACTGAAAGGGCATCTAGAAAAGCGATGTCAGCATCAAGAAACCGTCCGGTATCGTACGTAGCATCCAATCGAAAATTAAACAAATCGGGATACGAATAACTTACATCAAAATAGGACATGTCGATGTTTAGTGCCTGTGAGGGACTGTTTACGAATTTCTGACTGAAAGAAGCGTTGAAGTTTTGCATGCTGAAGGCAATTTTTGGAGTAATAGAAATTGTTTTTGGAGGAAGTGACGCGCCTACCGACATCGTCAGCACGCCTGTAGCGATGGAAACGGGTAAAGACCAGCTAAGCGAATGTACCGTGATATCCTGTGCA
>JAAYDK010000016.1 GCA_012729295.1 Spirochaetales bacterium
AACGCTTCGCGGATGTAGTTGTTCATTCCATTAATCGATTTACGCGTATTGGCGTTTTCTTGAATCATCCAGTCCTTGTCGTCCAGATAATCGTGAAACAATCTGCTGGTAGTATCAATGAGCAGTCTTCCCTCGCGTACCTTACGGCGATTTTCGCGATAGAGAATGTAAGCTTTAGCGGTATCGGCAGCACCGATACGGATTAAAGCCTGCTCGACCATATCCTGTATGGTCTCGACTCCGACCTGAGTCTCTTCCTTGAGTGACAATTGGATCAAGATTTCATGAGCAATCGCAGCACTGTCGATGTTTTCACCGGTAGCTGCAGCTGCTTTTGCAATGGCATCGGCAATTTTCTGTCCATCGCAGAAAACGACCTGGCCGTCGCGCTTGACGACTTTCGTAACCATTTCTTCCTCCTGGTGCGGGTGCACGAACAGGAGGATAGATTATGGCCAAGCCATAATCGTACGCCTTCGTCATGCACCGTGACGACGTATCCATGCAGGGAGGTCTTCTGGCTCAGGCTCTACGGAATCTTGTCTCCTTCCCAGATTAATCCAGTGGATGCGACAAGTTCCTAACCTTCACAGCGGCGGGACCGCGCGGGTATTCATACCCGACTTCCCTGATCCTGCATGCACAATAGATAGTGTAGCTGTACCACAAGGTACACCATCGATGGTAGGACGGAAAGCGAAGGTTGTCAATATTGATAATTTGAGAAAGAACAAATGCAACATAGTATGGCCGATGATAAGATTGAGGACTGTAAAATCAAAAGTAGCGTTGTAGATAGTTTGTTCTTTAGAGCAATGCTGGTTGATTAGTACCTGGACAGGTTTCTGAGTAGATTTCCCCAAAATAACACTTGGGGATTCAGATTGTGATATAGCAAATAGGAAACCATGTGTTTTGCCATGACGCAATGTGATCGAGGAATCCTTGGTAAACTCCTCTGTCTTCATGCCATTACTCTACACAAAGATCAATCTGCTTTTTTCATTCACTCATTGTAATCTGAGTAAAGTTTCCTTGAATTGCTCTAGAGCGCGGATTATACTGATATTAGAATATGGAAATATTTGTATTAAAAGGAAATATTTACAATATTGTAGTGAATTCTCAAAGGAGGAACGATTATTCGTATTGCATTAATTAATTGACTTTAATTATACATTATGTATAATCGTATATGTTGTTGTGCCTAAACCACGACCAGAATATGATATTAATGAATTTCTTACAGCGTGTTACGAAGCATGTGAAATTGATTTAAGCCGAGTGGCTCTTGAAATTTGGGTTCTTGATAAAGCGAGTGATCATTTTAACTTGAAGACGAAAAGAGCGCTTCTTGAATTCATTGCGAATGGAGGGCTTGAACAACTGGAATTCATTAATTCAGCAGATTATAGGTTGAGTAAGGATATTCCTCCTTCAAAGTGCGATAGCTACAAATTCATTTCTGGATTTATTGAGGGATATCTATCGTTTTATTACAGAAAAGCAAGTAAGAGATGGATTATTAAATCATTTCATCGGCTAGATGATTCTTACGAAACGACAATATCGTTGGCTATAAGGAAAGCCGGATTGAGCATGGAATATGATAAAAGGACGGAAACAAATGGGAAATAGGATGTGTTCTTATTGCGGAGGTACTAATCTGGTGGAGGAACATGATGTCTTAAAACTGACGGAGCCTTTTGGTGGCATTGCTACTGTAGAAGTGATTAAAATCAAATGTAATGAATGTGGTTTTATAGAAGAAGATGACCGCAATGACAGAGTAATCCAAAAAGAGTTGGCAATTCTTAAAAGAAACTCAATGATACATATCTTGAGAGATTTAAATGAAAAAGGATATACGAACGCTTATATGGAACGGGCACTCGGTTTACCGGCGCGAACCCTTGCGCGGTGGAAGAATGAAAGTAGCATGTCGCCTTCAGCTTCCGGTAGTGCTCTCATGCGAATCATTCGTACATTTCCATGGCTTCTTCATGTTGCCGATTGCCAGTTTGATCAGGAGAAGGCAAGAACCATTTTTCTCACGAACGCAATGACAGAGTCGATAAATATTAATGAGCAGATAAAGAATTGGAGTGTAACGTCAGGTGCTTTCACTTCAGAAAACTATTATCTGTTTGCGATTGGCTATTCACGAGATATCCCTGTTGAAACCATATCTGGCTGCCAACAGGTATTTGATAATATCAATACGGGGTGCATTTGTGCGAATCAATAATTTAATACTGTGTGATGATATCCGAATAGAAATAGGAAATAAGAGATCGCTAATGGGAGTCTATTCGAAGGAAATCTCCTTCTCTGTGAAAGCTGAAGAGAAAGAGGTTTGGCCCAAAACTATTTTTCTAGGCGTAATGGTTGATTTTACAGTTTTTAGTGAGATTAAAAAAGAAGCAGTCGGATTTGAAGTGAGCTATACATGTAACGAT
>JAAYDK010000166.1 GCA_012729295.1 Spirochaetales bacterium
ATTCCGCAATGCACGCGCTAAACAAACCGACCCAAACTAGGAGGAATAAAGAAAATTCTTCAGACCACGACGGGGTAAAATTAAAGAAGTACCGCCCTACTACCACAATCAGCAGTACGACTATGATGAGAAAAAGTGCTACGATACATATCCAATTAGCGACATCGTAAATCGCTTTCCTAATCTTATCTAACATATGGTTTCATCCTCTATAACAGTCTCAATCATGCTCTCTTCTGGTTAGAAGAGCATGGTATTGTCAAATCAATCTTCAGCCTATCGTATCCATCACGATAGTTCGGCAACACGATCAGTAATACCTCCTTGTAAAGCAACACACACTTTTTGTATTTCATGAGCTACAACGGCGCAATGGTTTTGTGCATTCAACACATATCTTTCAAAGCAGGTTTTTTGATTCAGGGACGGCTGCCGGTGCAATGAAACAGGTACTACAGCTCTGCCGCACTCGAATGACAACCGAATTAGATCGTGAACCACGTTCTGACCCATGGTTTTGCTGCTTTTATTCTTTTTAGATTCATTCGATATCATACGTGTGAATCCCGGATGCACCGGTTCATCACCGGCTTCAACGAAATTCTCAACGTTTACTTTCAATTTCAATTTTCTTTCGAGATAACTTTTAGCGTTATCGCGTACCCGATACGACGACATTTTACTACGGGTAAAGATGTCGCATTTGTCGGCTAGTCTGACGAAGTGCAATCCACGTTGTTCCAACTCGCGATCGTACGGTGTCAGATAGATTTGTGTCAGCAACGGTATCAGAGGCTCAAAATTTCGGGTATCGGACTTTGCCATAATGCCGTTTTTCAAAAATTCATACATGAGACGTCTGATATCCTTGTCTTCCATATGTTTGTCAATCAGACCCAGTAAAATATCATGGTCGAGAGACTCGATGATGTTCGACAAGTTTATCCTTACTACATGTCGGTATCCTTGCGAAATGTAGTTTTGTGCAATCTGAGAAGCCTGTTCACTACTTCTCCTTGGGATACATCCGAAACTAAAACTGCTGAACGTCGGCTCAAATACCGGTATCAGTATCTGTACTAAAGCCTGTTGGAGAACGCGACCTACTACGACAGAAGGCACTTTTGTCTGAGTTGCAAAGTCCTGCCTTGATTTAAGAGTGAACGTCCGAGCTATGATCTGCCTACTAATTGTGGCAAAGTGCTTATCAAAGTAGGCTTTTAGAACAACTGACTCGATATCTTGCGATCCAGATGCTATAGAATCGACTGCCCTTGTAATGTTTGTAAGGGATATCAGTCGTTCACACAGGCTCGTATTAGGCGCAAACTTATCGTCCTTCCTCATGTGTTCCTTCCCGCACCGCATTACCCATAGTAAGCTCTCGCCGTTCGGATTCGTAGGCGGACCCTCCCTTATCGGAAGGTACTTTATTCGCCGCTTACAGTGCTCTTTTACAGCAAGGCGGCCGTTTCTGATTATGGTACGTTATGTATGTAGATATTGTCGGCATATGCTTAATTTGAATTACACGTATGCCATCATCGCACAAAGGGCATTCCACTGGGGGACGGCAGTAATGCCACCCCCCCAATGAGAGTAATCTTATTTGTAGCTCTGGATTGTGCTGACAAAGTCCGGCTTTACGTTAGATGCATATTTTGCATAAAGAGCCGTACAAGAATCGAGCCACGCTTGTTTGTCGGTACACGGCGTAAACACGACACCCTTGCTGGTCAAGAAAGCTTTGTTCTCAGCAATCTGCTTGTCGGTTTCCGCCTGGAACCAGTCGCAGGCTTCCTTCAGCGATGCAGTCATCATTTGTTGCTCTGCAGCAGTAAGCTTGTTCCACAGTGCTTCGTTGATAAGGAATACGGAACTTCCAACCACGTGTTCGGTTTCAAGCACATACTTGACCTGTTCGTACCAGTTGTTGTTTCTCAATCCCGAAAGTGTGTTTTCGCAACCATCGAGAACACCTGTCGATAAAGAAGTATAAATTTCGCTCATTGCAAGCGGAGTTGCATTTGCCCAGCAGTTGATCATGTCGATCTTGATGTTGGATGTTTCGGAACGGATCTTCAGTCCTTTAAAATCAGGCAGAGTTTTTGCCTGTGTTTTGGTGAACATGTTACGCGCGGGGGTGCAGATGTAATTGTAAAGAGAGCGGATGGTTCCGTCCGACTTTTCCAAAACCAAATCGCCGAGGCTTCTGCCATAATCGCTGTACAAGAAGTCTAAGCCACCCTGTACACTCTGAAGTAGGAACGGAAGACCGAGCGCAGTGTACTCGGGAATGCTGATTCCACGGTTTGTCAGGTTGGCAGGATTGATACGAATCATCGATACGGTACCCAGACGAAGCATTTCCATGGTGTCCGCTTCCCCACCGAGCTGTGCCGAGCCGAACACATTCACTTCAATACGACCGTTGGATCTTTCTTCGACAAGTTCTCCAAATTTGACAAGCATCTGACAGGCTAGATCCGAATCAGCATTGATTTCAGGAATGGACATCGTAATCTTTTCTGCTGCGGCCGCTTCGGTTGCTCCGGCTGCAAACAGCATTGCAACTGTTGCTAATGCAACGAATAAGAGTGCTACGACTTTCTTCATTTGTAATACCTCCAGTTTGTTACATAATGAGTTGTAAACTCTGTGTTGATTTCACACAATTTGAGGCTAACATCGGTATTATCGTTTCACAATACAAATTTTAGCTTACTTTTTATCGGTATTTTTTGGGGTATGACAAGCTGCAGTAATCCTTCTTCAGGCTCTAAGAAAGATCGAGAAACACCTCATAGCGTACTTTTATATTGTTACTATCATGAATTATCAATAAGCGAACTCGAATCTTTCATAAGTGCATCGATCGAGACGTGCAGTCTAAACAAATCTGCAAATTCAGATTTGGTAGAAACCCCTGCGTTTTTATAGAGCTTTTTCAGGCGGTAATTGATGGTTCCCGGGGCGACTGCAAGATCCTCTGCGAGCTTTTCGTTACTATCGTTTTTCATTACTCCGGTAATAATCAGCATATCGAGCGAATCACACTGGGCAAGACAACAATGAATCGCTCGAATGGCGTCGATGCCATTCGTTACGCTTGGTACAAAGCCATCGAAATCGGATGAAAAGTCGTTTTGTCCCGGTTCGTCGTGCTGCTCGACCACCGGAAGATATGCCGTACTACCGCGAGGCTTGATCGTACTGCGCATGGTCGTCACGATCGATTCGACATTTGGATTTTGATTGAGCGTTCTCCAGATATCGAACACCTGTTTTCCCGCTTCATAATAGGAACGGGTTGCCGATGTTAGTGACGGGCATGTATAGCGGCAGAGCATGATATCGCCGAGCCCTGCTACAAACAGCTGCTCGGGGACTTTAATATTGTGGTCTCTGGCATAGTTGATAATGTACGCCGCCGAAAAGTCGTTTGAACAAATAACCCCGTCATACATTTCCATACGCAAGAGAAAATTTTCCGTGGGATTTTGAGAATCAACTTCACGGAAGTACACATCGGTATAAGAGGTATTCATGTTCAGTTGTCTGGCGGTCATCAAAAAGCTTTCGAATTTGGTAACATCGTTACTGCTGTTGGGATTGATGTCGATTAACGCAACGCGTCTGCGGTTATGGTAATAGAAATAGCGAACCATCGCCTCGATGGTTGATTTGCTACCGTACATCGTACCGCTGATATCTTCTCCGTAGTTGCTGGGAACAGCCCCGATGAGAATAATCCTAAAAGTATGTCTTCTGGCAGACGAGATGGTTTCCCGTATCCAGTTTTTTGTGGTGCCGAGGATGACGATTGCATTTGCACTAGACTCTATATCCTTTACGGAGGCCACTTGCTTTATAGTACATTTATGCTTCACCGCTACGCTTTCCAGACCTTCGATGCTTCTTGCAAACCAGAATGGGATTATATAACTTGCTTCCACGAGAAGAAATATTGTTGTTTTGTCATCTACCGAAGCTGTCATGTCTCTCTTTAGAACCCCTTTTACCAATCTTACCGATACCATCTGCACTATAGCATATATGCAAAAAATCACAAAATATTTCGCCTGTTTTTTGTATTGTTCCCTATTTTCCTTCCCAATATGATGAAGATACCTGATAAGTTATCTTCAGGTCTTCAAGGAGAGACTACGTGACCGCTTGTATCACAAACATACAGAGATTCTCGCTGAACGACGGACCCGGAATCCGTACGACCATATTTTTCCAGGGCTGCAACATGGATTGCACCTGGTGTCACAATCCCGAAACACTACCTCACGCGCCGGTATTGATGTTTTATGAAAACAAGTGTATCGGATGCGGCAAGTGTTTCACGGTATGCCCCGTAGGAGCCCATAAAATCGTAGACGGAAAACATATCGTCGACCGCAAGTTGTGTACTTCCTGTGGGAAATGCGCAGAATCGTGTTTTTCAGGTGCTCTGGTCATGAGCAGCCGAGAATATACTGTCGAAGAAGTCATGAAGGAAATCCGACAAGATAAGCTGTATTACGATCTATCGGGAGGCGGGGTGACCTTTTCGGGTGGCGAGGCTACCTTGCACATGGCCTTCGTCGAAGCTTTGGCAGATGCGTGCCATGATGAAGGTATCAGTGTTGCGATAGAAACGAATATGGCAATCCCCTTTTATCATATCGAGAACACTCTGAGAAAGATGGATCTCATCATGTGTGACCTTAAGCATGTCACTGCGTCTGTCCACAAGGAGTTTACCGGTATCGAGAATCACATGATTTTCAACAATGTAGGACGTGCTAGTTTGCTCGGCATTCCAATGATCGTACGGACCCCGTTGATTCCCGGAGTAACCGACTCGTTTGAAAA
The DNA here is from genome assembly GCA_012729295.1 of Spirochaetales bacterium. Lineage (GTDB taxonomy): Bacteria > Spirochaetota > Spirochaetia > Sphaerochaetales > Sphaerochaetaceae > JAAYDK01. Next base: position 4,864 of record JAAYDK010000166.1, read on the forward strand.
TCTCCATACGATTGCCGAATTTCTTTCAAAGCTAAAAAATATCCTCTACTACGAACTGCTGAATTTCAATCCTTTGGGAAGCTCGAAACGAATCGCTATCGATGCCCAAGATCCTTTTGAAGCATGCAGGCCGTTCTCGAATAAACACCTCGAAGAGCTCAAAGCTAGGCTTGAGGATACAAAAATCAGCATCAAAGTCAGCTGAAGGAGCACGATCATGAGTAAGATTCAATATATAAACGAGTTTGATGAAAACAGGACATTCACCTATGATGAACGAATCGCTCTGTTGAGAAAGCGAAAAGTTGCCCAAACTGAAGAAAAAGCCAAATGCGGTGGAGCAGATGAGGACGACTACGGTCTCATCGTTCAGGATGAGTTCGACTATCAGCTGAAACCTAACCATCCGAATGGATCGATATACGGCTATCGCGCATGGACAGAAAATTATTGCTCGATACTCGATCAGCATCCCATATATGTAGATGCACTCGATGCGTTCAGTGCAAAGGGATTTTTCTTTCTCGAACGACTGCGACCGAAAGATAAGAAATGGAATCCCGATTATCCGTACGACGATCTTCAACTAGTATTCGACCGCTACCAGATTATCAGCGGTATCGACAACTGCCATCATTTCACTCCCGATATCCAAATCGGATTCGATCTCGGATGGGGCGGGATTTTGCAGAAACTGAAAGAACAAAGAACATTGCACGACGAAACGCATCATGAATTCTATGATGCTGAAATTGCAGTTGTGGAGCACATTATCGCTTTCATTCGTCGTGCAGGAGACGAAATCGAAGTCTTGGCATGTAAAGAAACGAATAAGCAGCTTGCTGAAAACCTCCATACGATGGCCGCAATCAATCATAGACTCGCTACTGACGCACCGAAAACATTCCGTGAGGCTGTTCAATGGAATAATTGGTTTAGCATGCTGAGCCGTACATACAACAGGGGAAGTTCGGGCGGACAGATCGAGGATCTGTTCAATCCCTTCTACGAGCGGGATGTCGCGGCAGGAATTTTGACCGACGAAGAGGCAATATTCTACTTTGCCTGCATGTTCTTGCAAGATAGTCGCTATTGGCAACTCAGCGGGCCTGATGAACACGATAATGACAAAACATGTCATCTGAGCTATCTAGCTCTCGATGCAGCAGATAAAATAAATATCACGACAAATCTCACGATTCGGGTTCATGACAAGCTCGATCCGGTATTCTTCGAAAAATCGGTCGGATACCTGTTTAAAAACAAACAAGGCTGGCCGCGCTATTCGAGTGACAAGGCATTAATGGATGGCTTCATGCGTTGCGGATACAGCAAAGAACTAGCACGCAAGCGCGTCGCCGCAGGCTGTCACTGGATGTGCATGCCGGGCTTGGAATACACGATGAACGATACGGTGAAGATCAACATCGCCATGGTGTTCCAGGTAGCATACGAGGAAATGATGGCCAACGCCGACAAGATTAAGCCAAGCGCCGATGCGTTGTGGGCTCAATATCAGAAGCATTTGAAAATCGCTGTCGATGCCACCGG
>JAAYDK010000167.1 GCA_012729295.1 Spirochaetales bacterium
GGCCTTTGCCGAAAGATCCTGTTACTAAAAAAGGATCTTCGTTGACTATCATAATGGTTTCGGCATCATCTTTTGCAATTACTCTGCTGTATCCCATGAATCGAGGCCATTGACCGTCTATCCCTTTAAGAATCGGATGGTTCGGGTTTATTACGTTCACCCGTACCGACTGGGGACATTCGACTCGATCATCCATCGATAGAATATGTACAGGCAAGACATCTTCAACAGGGAACCCTTCCCAAAGGTCATACATACTCTAAGGCTGTTATCTCGAATCATTCGGGATTTATACCATACCTAAGTATATGAAGGACCTCTACATACTGTGAAAGTATCTATCTGATTCGTTATGGTAAACAGGTACTCGATACTGTATTGAATCACTCATGTAACGAGGTAGTTCTCCATGTATTAATTCGGATTCTGCTTCGACTTCAAATCGTCCTTCGGCATGTGGGATTCGATGAGAAACCATTCCGATTCCGGTTGGGGGTATGTGTCCTCGAATGAAAAATGCATTCGCCACGCCTGTCGGGCTTGTAGCATTTCAATAAAATCATGGATTGAGTACCACTTCCCGTCGATTATGATAGCAAGGTGTGAACTCGTGCCTTCGCTATACCAGATATCGATAAAACCCTCGTCTTCCAGCGTACCGTCTTTCGACAAGGCCTTTTTCTTCAATGCTTCTGCCACAATGTTGCGTAAATGGGCGGTTGCGCTCATTCCATCCATTTCGAACGGCAGAAGGCAGGAATATATCAGATAAGTTTTCTTTGAGTCCCCGACAGCATAATACCTGATACCTTCGCTATACACATGATAGTAGACCGAGAAGGTTTTCCCCGATACTACGATTTTCTCAGGGTGACTGTAGCGAGACGGATCAAGTCCTCGACGGTTACACTCCCATACACCGAAACAAGGCCAACAATAATGGGCTTTTTCTCCGCTATCAAGCGCGATGTGATGATTTGCCTGTCTACCGCATAGAATACATTGCTGCATGCGTTCCTCCGTTATGTGCCCAGTATAAAAGCAGCTGATATTCACAACAAGGGAAAATCTGATAAAAATTGGCGCTTCAAATTACAAGGTATTCACTTTGTGAATGTTTTTCATAGATTTTCTTTGCAATCTATTGCACCATGGTCTATGCCTATGGAGAATACTGGTATGAAACAAATCGAAAAGTTAGTAACCGCCTGTCGAGATTTTCACTCGGCCTTCACAAAGATCGATCCGCTCATCATGCAATGGGGAGCAGAGCGCCCATCACTGAAAAAAACTCTTAGAACTTTGTTAGATTGGGATAAAACCGGCAGATTCCCAGAATCGTATGGAAGTTCTATGGCAGGGAATTACCTGCTGGGTCTCATACTTACCAATCCGGTTGCCAGTGCAAAGCTTTTGCGAGAGCAGGAGCATCTGCTGACTCCCCGCACTGCTAGTGTATTGCAATATTGGGTCGATCACCCGGCCTATTGGGCTTACTTTAAAGTCGTTGAATTCCTTGAGCATGATTTCATGCAGATTCTTGATCTTTCAAGCGGAGAGCTGCACCTTCTTCATTCACCGGCTATTGTCAAATCTGAAAAAGATCATCAGACGCAAGGGAAAAACCGGTTGTGCCTGATGCTGCCCAACGATGGATGTCTGCAGACCGCCGGTATTATCCATTTCTACTCTTTCGATATCGAAGATATGGAGTTCTACTGCTCGCTCATCGACAAGCAATCGTTCGAGATAGGCGGCCTAGGAGCTGTGATTAACGCCAATTTCCCGAAATTCTTTAAATTGGACACTATCTCGACGATTCCCATCATCTACCATAAGGAAGAACCGTTGCGCATTCATTGGAAACTCATCCATGCGCCAATGTTCCGTATTGAGTCATTAAAAGGATCATGGGAGACGAAAAACAAAGGGCAAATGACTAGCTATACGCTTACCGATGCGGACGAGCAATTGCGTTCTCTTAGCCAATATGGTGTGCTTTGGGATGACTTGGTCTTCAGCACACCCAAAATCCTTATAGATCGTGATTCAGAGGATATTGCGTTGTACACTCATGGAAGAATAGCATACGATGCTCTTGCCCATATCATCGGTTCTGCTTACCCCACTCTCGCGAAAAAAATTAAAGAACCCGATTATTCTCTCAATGTATTATTCGACACTTTTTTAAAGAAAGAAGGGTATCAACTACCCTGGAGCAGTTTCGATGCGTTGATGGATAGTCCGAAGAAAGAAAAGAACTCCCCGCATGTGGATGCTATTAATCGAGCGTTGAGCCAATATATCGAAAGTAGAAATACCGGAAGCGAATTTGATCTAGAGAAAGTTGCAAAGAACGAAGGATTGGCTGCTGACGAACTAAAAGACCTTATTGAAACGGTCGATGCTAAGTTCAAAAGCATGGTAAACTCGTATGAAGTTTCTGAAGAGGATCGCGTATTCGAGCTGTCGGGATGGCCGGTCCCCCCACCTTCAGAGCGCAATGCTTTTTCTGAAGGGCTCGAGGAATCTCAACTTTTCGAAATCGATGATTCTTATTCTACTGAAGATGCGATTCATCTCCTTACCAACGATTCATATGCCGACACGATTGAGGAAAAGGGCCTTATTGCATTCTATGAAGACCTATTCATAGAAAAATACGGCCATGTGCGCGGGCTTGCCTTGATGAATACATTCTTTTATATCCTGTGCTACAAGGGAAGCGATTGGATTCCAATACGGAGTTATGCACTGGAAATATTAAAGCTGTTCAGCAATGTAGTACTCGGTCCTGACGAAGATAGCGAGGCCTTTATCAAGCAGTTCAGCAGGTTTGTCGCTCGCTCTCTATGTAGCCGAGGCCTCTGTTCGCTCTCATCGATTCCCTCGAAAGAAGATTTGAATAGCGGGAAAGTTCCAATCAAGGCAACCGATGCGTTTTACTCGTTCCTTGCGATCAGGGAATGAAGCAGAGAACAAGAATTACATCCACTGTTCATAAAATGAACGCTCATTCATGAACGTGTTTTATTGCTGCAAGAAAGCATATACAGCGAAAGATTGACTAAAGATTCTTCATCACGATAGTCAGACATCGATATGCGTATGGCATATTCAGGTTTGAACTTAGCGACATTGTATTTAAGAATTCAGTGGATTACCGGTAAATCCACGATCACCTCATATGTATCACACACGATGTCTTACACTTTTCCGAAGGACTTTTGATTTTAATTCACACTTTTTCGTACGATTTTCTGTTGGTTTATACATTTTTCTATATGACTTTTAGTATTCAGACTTAAAGAAAGTACTCCTCATTGGTTAGGACACTTCATGTACGGGAGATTGCAACATCAATGTAGCAATCTCCCAATTTTATTATTCATAACGAATTATAATCATTCATAAATAATAGTTTCTAGTTTCTTACGTTATTTTGGCCTTAGTGGAGTACTAAATGAAATGATTGCTCATTCCCATTTTGTATCGATTGATGAAATAGAATCATCTTTACACCCTGATCTTGTTGTTTTTTTTCTTCAAATGTTTCTCATGAATACAAAAAAATCACAGCTACTTGCCACTACACATCTTCAATCGGTCATGGACCAGGATTATGTAAGAAACGATATGATTTGGTTTTGTGAAAAAGACAAGGCAGGTGGTTCAAATTATTACTGTGCTCAAGAATTCAAACAGCATAAAAATGTCAGTGCTGCGAATTCTTATAGAGTCGGAAAATATGGAGCAAAACCCATCCTCGGCAGTCCGATTATTGAGGAAGACTGATAGTGAAAAAGAAAAGAAACACAAACATATCGTTTGCAATCGTTGGAGTATTAACTCTTTGTCATAAGGATTCAACCGTAATCATCAGTATTTGTCCGACTGATTGAGCATAACCTTTACCAACTCCATTTAATGCATCAGCAAACGGTAGTTGCCAAGGAACTCCTTGACATTCTTTACCGTTGACGATGAGCCGCTTGCCTTCTGGGGCTGCAATGGCTAACGAATAGTGTGTATTTTGTTCTCCGTTGATAGAGAAGGATAAGGAATGCTTCTCGCTGGTAAAGACAATCTCGATCATCTTCATTTCACCATAGCCGTCCCCTTCATCGTACAGGTACTGGTATTCAGTCTGTAATACGTCTCCGGGAAAGAATAAGAACGTCGGGCTACTGATATCGATATCTGCAGTGGTCTTTATCTGTGTTGAATGCAGGGCTGCTATCGGAACAAAACAACCTTGTTTTAGATACAACGCAAGTGGCTTGTTTCGTAGATCGACACTGATCTCGCACGGACCTTCGATTACCGTGCATTCCTGCAGATCCAGCCATTTCCCCTCTGGTATCAGAACAGTTCGTTCAGTTTGTCCTCGTTCCAGCTTTGGTGCCTGCAACAATGCTTCTCCGATGGTAAATTGACTGGCCTCCGTTTCATAGCGCTCATCGTTATTATCGTAAAGCATCGGTCTGATAACCGGCTCCCCCGTCAGGTGCAATTGCAGCATTTGATTGTAAAGATACGGCAGCAATGCATAGCGCATCCTGATAATCGAACGAATGGCCTGTGTAGATTCGAGACCGAACTCCCACGGTTCCTGACGGTGCGTCCCGTCGGCGCTATGGTTGCGCATCACGGGAAACAACATGCATGTTCGATACCAGTCGACAAGCAGTTCAGCATCGGTATTCCCGCCGAAACCTCCGACATCGCTTCCCGTGAATGCCATCGTTGACAATGACAAACTCAACACCATTTCCACCGTCTTGCGCAGATGGTGATAGTTTGACATGCTGTCGCCAGTCCACAGCGCACCGTAGAGGTGGCTGCCCAACATGGCACTGCGCGTCAGCACAAATGGTCGGCGTTCCGGATACGCTGCTTTCAGCCCGTCTTCGGTAGCTTTGGCCATTCCCAACGCATAATGGTTATGTAACAGGTGATGATCAAGCAGCCCTCTGTTGAAGCGCATTTCTTCGACTTCCATAGATCCGGTGCTGGGATCGTTCATATCGATCCAGAACGAATCAAAGCCTTTCTTAGCCAACATAGCGCTCTGAGTTGCCCACCATTGTCTGCCTTCAGGTAAAGAGAAGTCGGGAAAATGAGAGGCTCCGGGCCATACGAATCCTACATAGGGTTTCTTTTGGGAATTGTAACAAAAGATATCTTTATCCAGACCGTCGTTACATGCCGGATAGTCATCGACTTTTACACCAGGATCGAGGATTGCAACTATCTTACGTCCGTGCAGATCGAGCTGTGGCGATTTTTCGTCTGTGGATGTAAACACCCTATACTCGTCCATATAATCGATATCGAACCATACGGCATCGCAGGGAATATCGTGTTCGGTAAACTGTGCATCCAGATGTGCGGCATCGGCGAACGTTCCGTAGCCCCAACGCGACTGATGATGTCCGAGTGCCCATAACGGAGGAACCGGAGGCAACCCGAGCGTACGTGTTAGCTTGGAAGCAACTTCTTTTGCTGTTGCCCCTACGGTAATTATCAAATCAGCACATCCGTCGATTGCTCCGAGATAGAAAAACTTATTTCCTACCCGTGCATGCTTGGCTCCTTCGATCATCTGAGGTGCACCGGTATCCATGAATACGGCTGTCGAAGTCGGCACCATCAGAGCTATCCAGAGATTTTCTTTTTTTATAAGCATGACGGGAAAGGATGCATACATCGGATCGGTCGATCCGTGCTCGATGTCCCACCACGAAAAATCAGCCCAAACATCGGTGTTCCAGAATTTTGTCCTGATGCCGCTCTTTTCAAATCCTATGTTCTTTTCACCCATTCCGTAGAAATGCATGTCCAGATCGAGATTGAAGGAAAAAAGCCATGCACTCCCACACACTCCGATCGGAACCGCCGAATGTCCAGTAAGGATGCGGTTTTGCGTTCTTGTGTCGGTTATGTTAATACCGTATTCGTCCACATCAAGCGAATAATTACCCGATTGATCCAGATAGTCAGCCTTGATCAGTCCGATCATGTCCGCCACGTTATGTGTATCCGGGTGCTCGATAACGACGCGCCAGCAATCGTTGCCGAACGAGCGAATCGAAGACGAATACGGAGCTTGGTTCGGATCGATGGACGCAAAATTCGTCGGATGGTGGATTTTATGGAAATACATGGAGTCCTGCCTTATGTATCATGCACGTATCAAAGCCATGAAAGCTTCATCGGTCAACAACGGATCGAAATCGGTATCGAGTCGGACAAAAACAGCTACGCTTTCGAGCGGAACCTCACGGCGGATGGTACATGGACCTTCAATCGTCTGCGTCCCATCGAGTGCCTTCCACAATCCTTTGGGCAGATACACGTCCCTACTTGTCGCACCTTCTTCTACAATCGGAGCAACGAGCAGGTCACTGCCCAACAGATATTCGTCCCATATCTTCCATGCCGTTTCGTCTTGAGGCCATTCAAACCATAATGGTTTGACCAGCGGCTTAGCCGATTCTATTGCAACTTTACCCTGGCGTGCAAGATACGGAACCAGCGCCATGCGAATCTTCGCGAATTTCCTAAAGATAGGGACCACGTTCTCATCATGTGTCTGCTCGCCGATATTCCAGGGAGTTCGGTCGCGACTGGGGATTTTTCTTCCGTGATGTTCGCTATGGTACTGCATGATCGGACTAAATGTTGCCGCAGCAGCCGAACGCAGATAGAGCTCGGCAGTCGGTATCGGCCCGCTAAATCCTCCGATGTCCCAGCTATACCATACGATACCGCACGCCGATGCGTTCAACATCGCCTTGATCATGCTTCTGAATGCATCCCATGTCGAATCCTGGTCTCCAGCCCAATGGGCTGGCGTACTGCCCGCTCCGACATACCCTGCTCTACTGAACAGAATCCCCTTCCCTATACCTAACGAACGATTCAGCTCTTGATGATAGGCATTTAGGTACAGCTGTGGAAACGCGTTTATCAAACGGTCTCCCATCCTGCCGTCCGATGCAGTTATCCCGTATCCCCACAGATGCTCGCCTCCGTCGGTCTTAAAACCTGCAATTCCGACTTCTTCAAGCA
>JAAYDK010000168.1 GCA_012729295.1 Spirochaetales bacterium
CCGCTTGCAATTAAGAACAAACTTTCGGCGTCCGAACCCCCGTACATCGGATCGCCGATTAAAGGGAATCCGCTCCAAGCAAGATGACAGCGGACCTGATGACGAAATCCTTTGGCCAGTACACAACGAAACAACAGGACATCCTCCATGCGTCGCTCCAGTCGTAGCGTTGTCGAATACAGTGTCTGCGATGCTTTACCCTGCGCAATCGGGCTAGAAGAACCGACAACAGGACGCACGGCTTTGCTTTTAGGTCCGTATGCTCTGAATCTGCTCTCTATCATTATCACTGCTCCGGTGGACACTTCAGGCCCGGGATATTCAGGAAACCCTTCCGGTGCGCTCCCGGGCCTGCATCCTGCGATATATGTTTTAATGAACAAGCCTTGCTGTTGGTATTCCTGTAGCGCAAGAAATGCTTGTTTCGATCTCGCACACAAAACAAGACCCGCTGTGTCGGTATCGAGTCTGTGCAAGACCAAACCTTCCCATGGATGATCGGTGCCGGCCTGCATAACCTCAGGGTGCTTGGAGGCGACGGCTTCGAGCAATGTCGTTCCGGCTAATGCCTGTTTTGCCAACGGCACCGTAGGCATGCCGTGCGGTTTATAAACCACTAAAAAATGCTCGTGTTCATAGACATATCGAAGCATGCTGCTTTCCTGCATGTATAAATCATAGCAAAACTACGCCTGAGGCAACAGCTCTATTCGCAGGATTTTACCGATACTCTGTCCAAGATAGATTTTGCATTGTATACTAGACGCATGCAGACGATTCCGATCAATACGTACAACTCGCCGACGGTCATCCTAGAGTTAATCTACCGGCTGAAAGTCAAGGATGTCATGACCCGCTCACTGGTTAGCGTCAGCAGGGATGCAACCATGCGATCCGTGCAGAGTCTGATGAAACACAATTCCATTACCGGTGTCCCTGTTGTCGCTCACAAGCGGTTGCTCGGCATCGTCAGCATGGACGATATCATTCAGGCTTTGGATAATGGTTATATCGAAGAACCTGTTGAAAAACACATGAGCCGTAACTTAATCGTATTGGAAGACGATATGCCGGTCTCGTTTGCCATCAGTTATTTCGATCGTTACCGATTCCACCGTTTTCCCGTGCTGAACAAAGAAAAAGAATTGGTGGGAATCGTTACGACGCGGGATATCACGACCCGTTTGCTGTGGGAGATCAACCACGAAATCGAATCTCTTGAACGTTCGGGCTATTCCCATAAGACGGCCGACGGATTGCAGCACGAGATAAGAACATTCAGTGTCATGAAACACGATTTTGAAAATGCTGGGTATGCTTCGACGGAGATAAAAAAACAGCTGAAGTCGAGCGGGGCGTTTCCAAAAACCATCAGGAGAGCCGCCATCGCATCGTACGAGCTCGAGATGAATATCGTAGTGCATTCACAAGGCGGCGAGATTATCGCTGAATTTGCCGATGACCGCATCACGATTACCGCACGCGACAGCGGCCCGGGAATCACCGATATCGACAGAGCAATGGAAGCAGGTTGGTCGACTGCCAACGAATGGATCCGATCTTTGGGATTCGGCGCCGGTATGGGATTGCCAAATGTCCGTTCCGTTTCCGATTCGTTTGCCATATCCAGCGATGCATCGGGTACTACCGTTACATCTACGATTTATTTTTCCGATCGGGAAAAGAATACACACACCATCGATAAGAATCAGAGCGAGGAGGAACCGGCATGACAGCAAAAGATCTATCGAAAGCGTTGAACTATTCAATCAGCGCTACAGGAAACATGGAAGGCACAGTAACCGACGCGTATGTCGGAGACCTGCTGTCGGACGTGATGGGCAATGCCAGCACTGACAGCGTGCTGATTACCATCCAAGCACATAAGAATACGGTGGCTGTTGCGTCTCTCATCGGATGCCCGGTTATCATTCTCTGCAACGGGCGTTCAGCACCAGCCGATATGGTAGAAGCAGCCGAATCGAACGGAATCACACTTCTCGAGACGACCGACACACAATACAAAGCCGCCTGCCGGGTCGCAACGCTGCTCGGATCGATCTAGCGAATCATCATGCGCATACGGTTCGACCTTCACAACCATTCGTGCCTTTCTCCGTGCGGGAGCGCAGACATGCTGCCCGCGGTTCTTGCAATAGAAGCATTTGATCGTGGATTGGATATCGTTGCGCTTACCGACCATAATAATGGAAGAAATCTTCCCGCATTCAGCGAAGCCTGTTCAATCGTTGGCATCTGCGGGATTTACGGTATGGAAGTCAATACGATTGAGGAAGTCCATATGCTGTCGCTATTCGAAACACTCGACGAAGCAATGGATTTCAACGAGTATCTCGAAACTACCCTGCCCCGGTTCAAACATTCTAGTAAACTATTCGGCGATCAGATGATTGTCGATCTCGAAGGTAATGAAATCGGACAATTGGACATGAGTCTGTATGGAGCAAGTTCGCTATCTGTAGAAAAATTGGTCGAACAGGTAAACCACCGCGGAGGAATGATAATTCCTGCACATGTAGACCGGCCTAGCGACAGTCTGCTTGCAAACCTAGGCTTCATTCCCGACCTGCCCTATAGCGCCATAGAGGCGATACGAATTCCGTGTGAAGCTGATGTCCACGGTAAAACGGTCGTACAAGGTTCGGATGCTCATTACATCGAGCACATAGGACGACGATTCTGTTATGCAGAAGTCGAGCAAGTTGGTTTTCAGCATTTACGAAAGGCTTTTTTACTTGGAAATGTGTCCTATCGTTAATAGCCTAAAAATATTTTTAAAAATTTTTATAAACTTTGACCACGATTTTGTAAGAAGCATGTAACATGTTGTGTCATTTTGACTCATCTTTACTTCTCGGTTTTTTGACATACTTGCTCGATGTCGTTTGTCATAGGATAATAGTACATTTATAATACAACACAACTCATGCCACAGTTTTCCTC
>JAAYDK010000169.1 GCA_012729295.1 Spirochaetales bacterium
AAATCGGATTTTTATATTTTCATATCCAGCTGGAGGGACTATCTTCAATCCGGTAGATATCTTGGCAAAATTCATATTCGTAAGATTAGCACTCCAGATATCTATTGAGTTGTTAAACAAGCTTGGTCCGGTAGTTGGAAGTTCTGTAAATGTTATGTCATACCAGGAGGGGCTTGCTACTGGATTCGCCCAGAGAAATGACGTAAATAAAAGGAAATATATGATAATAATTGTAGTTTTGTACTTTATATTTAACATTTTATACAAATTACAAAATATTAAAACTTATGTCAATAGTTCGTACTATTGATCAATCAACATATGCATCACATCCATAAATTAAAAACTCGACAAACATTTCCATCTACCGGACATGCCTGTCTATCCTCGACAGGTTCAGCACCAGCGTTCCGATAACTGCAGCTTCACCTGAAGGGATCGTAATCAATACTATGAATATCATAGAATATATAATCATCATTTTATTGATTAACTTGCGAAGGTTTACCGAAATATTATTCTCCAAAATTATGAATTAAGAAGTTCCAAGCTTGCGTAATAATTATCCGTATCAATATGTCTTTTAGCAATCTTTGCCTTATAATCTTAGTTGAATGGAATGATTGCTCGTCAGAACGCCCGCACCGGTCTGACACAGAATGTGTACCATCGATCGTAGGCAACCTGGCTTGCACCCCCGCTGAAGTATAGGGACCACGCTTTGTATGCATTGTACTCCGAGGAACTCCAGTAGCATCCAAAATTGAAGCCTCCTAACCCCTGCAACGCCAAGTTCTGGTACATTAGGTACAGCTCATCCATGCTTGGAAGGAACCAATCGGCAAATCCGCCACCCCGATAATCCACACAGACCTTCGCTGCATAATTCGTCGTCGGCACTGTGTAATAGTACATGGCATAGCCGTTGGTGCTCCCCATCGCCCTCACCATTGCGAGGGTGTTGGCCTTACCTGTCCCGACCGCTGTTTGTGTACCTACGACAAGGTCCAATACCTGATTGATGTGATAATACCCTAAAAGCGTAAATGGGTCTTGAGGGATCCCCCGCCAATCCAACGCCCCGCTCCATCCGGCGGGTGCTGCTTCCAGAAACCGCCACCCGTCGCTATAGAAGCTCTTGTCGTAGAATATATAACCTCCTCCGGGCCCGATAGTTCCTACCTTACTTTCGCCCATTCCCAAATTGGGATTATCCAACATATCGGAACATGAGATGAAAAAAAGGGAGATAGTTACGATTAAGACTAAGAGCATTGTGAGCGTGATTATTCTGTTTTTCATACGAGACATCCCTTATCTCAAGTAGCGCCTTGCACGATTAAAATACCCTGATTAGGTATAGTCTCATAATGTAAGCCAAGTCAATAAATATTTTGTATACTTGGCATTATATTTGCTAATCCAATATGGGGCCAGACTGAAGAATTTGAACTTGTCATACAACAACAGCTTATCGTTTTGGTACAAGTGATACAGCTGCTATTTGAGTCAATTCGTAGTAATCATTAAAATATCCCATTCAGAGTGAGCCTTCAAGGGACGCCATGTCCTTTGAATTATCTGGTGCCGGATTGTTATAAGGCTTTAAGCCAATGACTTTCAAGTCTAGGAAATGTATGATACTTGACGATTTGAAAATAATGCGAATATACTTTTTTGCTGGAGATTGGATGTTCAAACAGTATCTGGATTCGGTCGTCACCGCCTGTGTCGGGTAGTGATGACAAAGTAGCTTCTTCATAAGATAGCTCCTCGTTTCACACCACCCGCGTCAGGCGAACCGCTGCAAGACGGCTGTAGGCTGTCTTATACTTGCGACCGGATGGTACATATGAACAACACACAAACAAACGAATTACTCATAGCTTACGGATGGAAATCCATCTATAATCTCAACTTTGCACCCTATCGTGAGACGGAATACCTTCCTGCGCGGATCATCAGAGAAGGAAGAGGCATATACCGGACAATCTCACCTGTCGGAGAATTGCTGGTACAACGTTCAGGGACATTTATCAATCTTCAGGACTTAGGAATCCAAGTAGAACCCGTAATCGGCGATTGGTGTGCCGTATCTCTACTGGGAACGGGAACCGGAAGAATTGAGGCAATCCTCCCAAGACAATCGGTATTTCATAAACCACTTGGGCAGCAAACAGCCAACGATGCCAAGATTGCGGCAGCCAATATCGATAAAGTCGCAATCGTTCAGGATGCAAGATTCGATTTCAATATACGTCGCATCGAACGTTTTCTCGCATTATGTCATGCCGATAAAATTCCGTCGATGCTGGTATTCACGAAAGCCGACCTTCTGGATGATGCAGATGCGTACCGAAGACGAGCAGCAGGGCGCTTCCCCGATCATCCATCGTATTTCATCGATGCTATTTCCGGTGCCGGTATCGATGCTTTTATGGACTCTCTAGAACAGGGAAGCTCCCTCATGCTCATTGGTACCAGCGGATCCGGCAAATCGACATTGATCAATCGCTTGTGCAATGCGGAAATTGTCAAAACAGCCCCGATACGAGAAAAAGACGGCCGCGGACGGCACACCACCACAACCCGGCAAATGTATCTGCTGCCTAACGGAGCTCTGATTCTCGATACTCCCGGTATCAGAATGGTCGGTATGCATCAAAATCCCGGTTCAATACACGATTCATTTGATGATATTGCTCGTTTGGCCATTAACTGCAAATTTTCCGATTGTACGCATAGAGGGGAACCCGGATGTGCTGTCCAAAAGGCAGTACGTGAAGGTTTGGTGGAACAGGATCGTTACTTCAACTTTCTGCGTCTGATGCAGGAAGCCCAGTCTCGAGAAGAAGTGCTCCAACAAAGCAAACAGAAAAAACGAGCAATAGGGGCCATCAGGTACCGTCTGAGAAGGTCGGCTCGACCATGATAGCGCAAGATCATGCTGAAGAATTCATGTGCACTCATTGCGGAGCCCCGGTTGCAGTTGTAGCCTGGGGTACCGCCCATCGTAATCATTGCCCGCACTGTTTATGGAGCCGTCATGTCGATATCAGACCAGGAGACCGCGCTTGTTTGTGTAAAGGCCCGATGGAACCGATTGCATTATGGAAAAAGGAAGACGGAGAAATCATGATTCTCCATCGGTGCAGACATTGCGGGACTATCAAAGCCAACCGTGTTGCAGGAGATGATAGTCAAAAAGCATTACAAAGCCTGATTTCGTGTTTTGTTATGGAAAAACCAATTGATCTTACTGATACGTGAGTCTGTTATTTACTATTCGTCATTCTGCTCGAATAGCGTTTAACTCTTTAATTTACGATCTTTGGTCTGGGGACCCGAACAAATGGCATCGGCTGCGTACCAGCCGGTAAGTATGGCGGTAGGGATTCCTGCCGGGCTGTAAGCCCATTGTCCGCACTGATAGACATCAAAAACGGGAGTTTTAATTGCCGAAGCGATCTTCATCAATTTACTTATCGCGGGAGAAGGCCGTTCAAAGGTCCAGCCCGTGATTCCGCCTTCGCTGCTGCTGTATCTTCTCTCGATGCTCAACGGAGAGGATGAGAACTGTAATTCAATCTTTTCCAATAGACCTTTGAACAACGATCGATTTAAGACATCGATCATCGTATGCTCGACATGTAGCCTGAATTGGTCATACCAGCCCAGCTCTTCGCCCAATTTCACCAAATCATATTCCAAGAGAAAACTCACCACCAAACCTGTTTTCCCCTCTGGAGACAAACTGGCATCACGTAGCGACGGAATCGAGATCTCGTAGGTGGTCAATGTGCAGTACTTGGTTACCCATGCGAAGAGCTCTTCTTTCTGGATTTCGTTTTTCTTACCCAAAAGGCTTTTCAGTTCCGATAGATGGGTTTCTCCTAGCCCCTGCCTCGACGGAGTATAGAACAAGTGACCGTTGGTAATGTCTGCAAAAGCCTGGATAGGAGCTTCTACACCCAGAAATAGCGAAAATACTGAATCTCCGCCTCTTGAAGCAAAGATTTTTTTTGATTGATTTGTAATCGAAGCAATCGACTCCGTATCCAAATTTGTAGTGTCAAGGCTGCGATAGAAAGCTTTTACATCGGCACACCAGAGCAGTTTGTCATAGGTGTAGGTATTTCCTTTGCTATCGTAAACCAATTTCTTGGCGGGTTGTACTGCTGTTACCTGTGTGTCGGTTTGAATCTTTCCACCTTGTTCGAGCACTTTTTTGGCTAGCTGTTCTGGGAATTTCCCTGTCCCACCCTTAGGGTAGAGATAGTCGAGATACACGTAAAAGTACCCTAATGCGAAGAATGCAGGGGTTCGTTTGAAAAAATGCTGGTCGATGATATCATTCAAAGCTCGGTTTGATGAGAGTCTGGCCACATACGTCTCGACTGGTTCCTGCATCCGTTCCATACGCCATACGGCAAGCAGGAACCGTCCCATCCATGGCAGAAGTTCTTTAAAAAGATATCGCTTGTCTTGCTTAAAATTCTTGAACACTGGATTTTCAAATCCATAGATGACATCCATTTCTTTATAGACTTTATCGATTACGTGAAAGATTCTGCGAATATCGCTCATGGAATCGGGATAGAGTGTCTCGAGTACCTCTTTGTAGCGTTCGATGCTCTCTTTTGATTCCATGTCAACGATTTTTGATTCAACTCCGATCGACACGCGGCTGTCCAGCAATTCCATTTCGATACCGAGGTCTTTCAGCATCGGTCTGATGATACCTGAATTCTCAATCGATCGCGCGCCCGCATCGAACACATAGCCGTCACGGGTAAATGAATTCAACAAACCTCCGCAGGAATCGGTTTTTTCCAGAACCAGTACCGAGCGGCCTGCCTTTGATACATATGCTGCGGCGGATAATCCCGATAGCCCCGCTCCGACTATCAATATCTCATGATGTGTTGCATTCATGATAATTTCCCCATCTCGAGACTTTTCACATAGAGCATTTCAGCAACTAATGGATCAAGTGCATGGGGTGCGGGAATTTCTTCGGTGGTGAAATTGAAGAATTTCCCGCTGACTCCTTCGATTTCAGACGATACACCAAGGTAGTAGAGCGCTTGTGCCGAAAGCTGTGGCGATCTTGCGGAAGGGTTGATAAAAAGGTGTTTGAAGAACTTATAGATTTTGCCGTTGTTCTCACCCATGTTTGTCTTCACGTCCCCCGGGTGCATCGCATTGATCGTTACTTTGCTTTGCCTAAAGTATTCTGAGAAATGATACATGGAAAGTAGTTGTGCGGTCTTTGCTGATCCGTATGACTTTAGCCCGGTATAATGGCAATGTTCCCATCTCAGATCATCCAGTTTCAATCCTGCGATGGCGAAGCGATGCCCTTCGGAGTTCACATAGATGATGCGTGCATCTGCCTGTTGCTTCAATTTTTCCTTTATCCGCTCGTTGATAATGAATGAAGCAAGATAGTTTACCTGGAACACCTCTTCGATATCATCGTCTGTAAAAAGCTTTTTCGTATTGAATACACCGGCATTGTGGATGAGCACTGCGACATCTCGATCGAGGCATGCGAGCATATTTGCTGCTGCATGAATCTGATCGAGATGGGAAAAGTCTGCAATGTAGTAGTTGCAGGGAACATGGTATTCGCGTTCGATTTCCTGCTTCAATCGTT
>JAAYDK010000439.1 GCA_012729295.1 Spirochaetales bacterium
AACGAGATCATCATGACGCCATGATCGGCAAGATCTTCTTTTTGCCGGTTGAATGATGACATGTCAATACTTGGTTCGAAATAGGGGATAGACAGATAATCATCAATGTCAGAAATCTCATTTAATAGATGGCGTATCTTCCAACGTGTATGCAGGCCAGCGTCTTGGCGATACTGGGTGGAAAACGAACCATGCCTATGTGTAAATGTGGTTGTCGTAAAAGTTTGTCGTCCAATTACTCTAGATTCGGTTTGAATATAAGGATTGGATGGCTCGATCAATGTTGGATTAGCCATATAGAAGCAGTCTGTCTTTTTGCGAATCACTTCCATTAACTGGTGGTAAGCTGGTGTTCTATTTTCCCACGAATCCAAGTTCCAGCCCACCAATTCATATGTTGATATTGGAACTCTGTCAATAGGCTCATGATGCAAACACCGTAAGATTCGTTCTTTTGATGTCAGCATGGTGGATGACCATCGCATAAGTTAATACCTGTGATGATTGCGCCATCCTGAACAAGTTTCCTGCGTAGTTCTGATATATCAATCAGTGAAGCAGTTGTATTCTTCTGATTTGCTATGGCGGCAGCGGTGCCTGCTGCCTGACCGGTTGCTATGCAAGTGGGCATGATTCTTGCAGAAGCCAGTGCCTCATGGGTCGCTGATATGCATCGACCTGCAACCCATAGATTATCAACTTGGTCACTGAATAATGCACGGTATGGAATGTCATTATGACCGCCTTTGGGGCCGACCATTTCTGAAACACCCTTCCCTTGCGGATTGTGAATATCGATCCACCAGCAGTTGCCGCATACGGCATCTGCAAATTTTTTGCCTTGAATCACATCATCACCTGTCAGAATATACGATCCAACAATGCGTCGACTTTCGCGGACACCTAAAGATTCAGCCGTGCTTAGGATGTAGGCATGTGCGCATCCTGGCACATTTTCACGCATTATTCGGGCGTAAACACGAATGATCCTGCGTGCTCGGCGGTAGCCTTCGCTAAGACTGCAGCCATCAATGCCATCAATCCCGATAATGCGTGGTACATTAAAGACTAGGACATCTTTGCGACCAGGCACTTCAAAATTCTGAAAATGCATGTCGAGGATCGGAACGTGGTAGCGTTTTGCATATGTTTCTAACAAATCAAGGAAGCCCTTTTCCTTGTCACGCTCGTTAAGCCAGGGCTGGGCTTGGTTGGCATCAATATTTCCCATCATGAAACGAAGTGTATATGCTTGAGTCTTGCCATCATTGTCTCTGCCTACCTTGCATGGTATACCGGCCATGCACGCAATGTCGGCATCGCCTGTAGCATCAATAAATTGCCTCGCCGTAACAATACCAGCTCCGGATTTGTTATATATTTTGACAGCAGCAACAGTGTTGGATCGCATGACAATATCCGTAACCCATGTATCCAGCAATATATCAATCTGGTAATTGTCAGCGATGATATCCAGGGTATGCCGCATTGCTTCTGGATCAAATGCAAGTTTCGTGACGCTGAACGGAAAATTATCTTTTAGGGTTTGAAGAATATAATCCAAGTTTCCACCGATAATTTTACGACCCTTACTAAATACACCCAGGAAAGGCATAACCAATCCTGTAGTTGCCATCCCTCCTAAACTAGTCCTGCGCTCAATAATTAGCGTTTTGCATCCTGCCCGGGCAGCACTTATAGCTGCGGATATACCGGCCATTCCACCGCCGAGAACCACGATGTCTGCAACAAGATTATGTGCGTTAGCGTCCATGACCTTCCCTCCAGTCTGATTGATTATTATTAAGTTGGTAGATCATTGATTCGGCATATACACGTGCACCAAGAGTATGTGGATGAACACCGTCGTCAATACCCTCTGTTTGCATACTTCGTAGAAAGAGCAGTGGATTATAAGTAGATGATATTTTTTCCATGTCAACTAACCCGCTGTATGTTGAATGGGCGACATCACGAATAACCTGGTTGTAATGGCTAAGAAAAGCATTTGCTCCTCCAACTTCACAATATGCTGAGCGTGGGTGCCGTCGGTAATAGTATTCCTGATCATTTCCTTCAATGATCAGATGATTTGTAATAAAAATAATATATCGTTCGTTCTTTAATAGGCAGACCATCGTATCGAGGTTGATTCTAAACTGTTTCAATGAAACTTTTGCTTGTCCAGATGCATCAAGGCAGTGATCATTCATCCCATATTGAATCGTGACAATACGCGGGCACTCATTTAATACTGATTGTATTCGCAACAATCCCTGGGTTGATGTTTCTCCACCAACTCCCAGATTAACAACTTGTACATCTGGGAATTCCAGTTCAATCATATCTGTCCATTTTAACTGTCCTACAGGAACCCCTATGCCTGCAGTTATACTGTCGCCCAATGCACAGAGTTTTATCATAATTTACTCCTAATCGGGGAGAATCCATCTTGGATTCTCCCCGATCATCTACGCGTTAAGCTTAAAATAATTTCATATATATCTGACGAATACGATGCACCTATTTGTTTTGTACATACCATTCAGCAAGGTCTTTTTCTGCCTGTTCACCCCCAGCCGCCATATACGCATCAAGAAAGGACTGGTAATCGGCGATCGACAAACTGCCTGAAATGAATTTGGTTATATTTTCAGTTGCCAACTCTGTCAGTTCATCTTTGCTAGACAGAACACTATCAAAACCTGGTGCTAAATCAGGGACATTAAAGACGCGCATATCTGCATAGTCTTGCATCTTATAAAACCATTCATATAGGTTTGCATCTTTTTGTAGTCGGATGGTCCAGTATTTCAACTGCCACGTTTCACCAATACCAAGAATATAACTCGCGATAGAACGCTCATCACCAAATGCTGGCTGAATGGGTGTCATGTTGCCATTGTCATCGTATTCCCAATGGACATTCTCATGGCCATCATATATTTTGACAAAATTATCTTCTTGATATAGCGCATTCGCATACTTCACGACATGTTCGGCGTTCGGCGATGATTTCGGTACAACATTGAAACCATAATAACCCTGTGCTACTGCAACGCCTTGCTGCCCATCCGGACCCTTAGGATATCCAATCAGTACATATTCGGCATCGGGTAAATTCTCTTTGAACGCATTAACCATTCCGCTAATGCCCCAGACGCTGTAAGAGAATAAACCTGCTTTTCCGGAGAATATTTTATTGTTGGTCACTTCACTTGTGTTGATAGGGAACTCGTTATCCAGCAGTTTTTCTGTGAATAATGTGTTCATATAGCTGAGATAGTCTTTCATCGATTCGGAACGATAACGTGAGATAAGTTGCCCATCCTCGATAACATACTCCGTGGCCACGCCAAAAGCGCCAGCGAACATCTCTGGGAATAGATTGTTGCCTTGAACATAGGGTATACACGGATCTACGTTGCCGGGATTTTCAGCTTTAAACGCTCTTAAAACGTCAAGGACATCATCTGTGGTTTGGGGTATCGCCATGCCTATGGAATCAAGCCAGTCTTTACGGATGAAATTACCAGAAGCAAGATATGCTCCAGGATTGGGTTGAGGCAGGCAAAAGACTTTGCCGTCAATGCGTAATGGATCGATGAACTTATACCCATCCATAGCGGTTATGTAGTTTTGGCCATATGTGTCAATCAGATCTGTCAAATCTTGAATGGCCCCTTCCTTGGCATATTTAAAGTAGTTTGAAGATGGTGCGGGAACATATATAATGTCATATCCACCACCTGTCGCCAAGACCATGTTGACTTTTGAGATAGCATCTTCAGCGGGTAGATTATCATACTTGACCGTATATCCTGTCAAATCAACAACATCCTGGTAATTGGGGTATGTATTCATGTCGATGGCACTGTATGCCGTTAGAATCTTTAATTCGGGTAGTTCCTCTTTTTGTGTTGTTGATGTTTCTGTTTTTTTGGTTGTGGCCGTTGTTGATGAACCGCTGGTTGTAGTTGTGGTCGTACTGGTATTTGAGCATGCCGCACTGACAACGATGAGTGTCAGGATCATGATCAGACTAAGTGCTTTTTTCATTTCAATCTTCATTGATAACTCCTCCTCGTGTTCTTATATATATTCTGGCAGCAGTTCGCGCGCACTGCTGCGTGAATATCGCGATTCTTGATCGGTGTTATCCTTTAACCGATCCGATAATCATACCCTTGACAAAATACTTCTGCAAAAAAGGATAAAGGATAAGTATTGGTAGTGTTGAGGCGATAACCGTAGATGCTACGACTGATTCAGTAGCAACGTTCATGAGTAGATCGATATCCGTCGTTGACTTTTCGACATCAGATAGTGATGCCAGATGTATGACCGATCGAAGATACAATTGCAGGGGATATTTTGCGGAATTCGTGAGATAGATCATTGGACCAAAATAGTTGTTCCAATAGCCCACAGCGTAGAATAGCGTTAGCGTAGCGACTGCAGGCATGGATAATGGCAAGTATATTCGCATCATAATCGTCAAATTGCCTGCGCCGTCAATAGATGCTGATTCCTCAAGGCTATCCGGGATTTGCTCAAAGAAATTTTTGAAGATGAGCATATTAAATACCGCAAGACCTGGTAAAATAACAGCCCAATAGGTGTCGATTAGTCCAAGTTCATAGCGCAAGAGATAACTTGGAACCAAGCCCCCACTGAAAAGCATGGTAAAAACAAAATACAACAGTAGAAACTTGCGGCCTTTGATCCGTGTTTTGGATAATGGATAACTCGTTATTAGGGTTAGCAACATGCTGATTGCTGTTCCGGCAAATACGAGATAGATAGAAAATCCAAAGGCCTTTGAAAAGCTGTTCGAACTGACAACAAAGCGGAGCGCGTTTATTTGTGGTTTTAAAGGCCAGAAGAGTACTTTCCCAGCCATAATAGCTGTATCACCACTGAACGCTTTGGCGATTACATGCAAAAAAGGGAGTAATGTAATGGCAACAAGAAATAGCATAAACAGAGAATTTAATGCGATGAACAGCTGATCATGCCATGTGCTTTTTATTTTCGCAGCCATCACCAGATACTCCTTCCAGCGTGCTTTTTACTTAATGAATTCGCTAACAGCATCAAAGCAAAACCGATTACCGAACCAAACAAGCCAACAGCCGTGGAAAAACTATATTCCATTTTGCCCAGACCCATCCGATATATATAGGTTCCTATGACATCACCAGTTTCATAGACTAAAGGATTAAGAAATAGCAAGACCTGCTCAGTTTGCGAATCAATCAAGGAACCAATACGAATAATTAACACCATGATGATGGTTGGCGCGATGCCAGGGAGGGTAATATGACGCATCAACCGCAGGCGGCCAGCACCATCGATGATTGCTGATTCGTAAAGTTGTGGATCTATACTGGTTATTGCGGCCATATATAAAACGGTTCCCCACCCGGATTCTTTCCAGATTGATGTTCCGACTAGAATACTGCGAAACAAACTGGAGTCTGTCAGAATAACGGGAACACTGTCTGAATGTGCGTAAATTGCGCGCATAATGCTGCCACTTGCCGAAAAAAACGATACAAATAGACCGTAAACGATTACCCAGGATAGGAAATGCGGCAAGTAGATAATTGTTTGAACAATACGTTTAGGTAGTATCGTGCGAATTTCGTTGATGAATAAGGCAAGTATGATGGGAATTGGAAAGCCGAATACAATTCGATAAACGCTGACCATAATTGTGTTGCGTAAAATACGTGTGAAATTGCCTTGCGAAAAAAGTTTTATAAAATGCTTCAATCCAACAAATGAACTGGCCTGAATGCCTTTAAAGATACTGTAGTCTTGAAAAGCAATAACCAAGCCAGCCATAGGAACATAGCAAAAGACGAACACGATAAGGACACCGGGCACCATCAGCAAATAAAGACCGATGTCTTTAGGTTTCTTCAAATGCATACACAATTCCTCCCCCTATCACTAATAACCAAAATAAACCATGACAAACATGTTTTACATCGTAATCTTGTATATAAATCGTAAAATCGTATTGACTATGTTAGCTTGGGAATGGTGAAACTGACTTTTGTGTACTTACCTGTTTCACTTTCAATTCGCAAAGATGCATCTTCACCATATTTCAAGATCAATCGTTGATTAATGTTATGTAAAGCAAAAAAGCGTGGAACAGCATCAGTTTGGCGCTGTCTCATGATTTCTTCTTGTTCATCTTTACTGATACCGGCACCATTGTCAAAGACAGTAAAAGTTAATCCGTTTGTATTTTGTTCGCACGAAACATTTATGCATGTATCATCTTTGTCCTTTTCCATGATTCCATGAATAATGGCGTTCTCAACTAAAGGTTGAAGTAATAACTTCGGCATGAGAACTGCCGAAATTGCCTCATCATATTTTAACGTATATGTAAAATGTTTCTTGATCAGATCCGTTTGAATTTGTAAATAAAGCTTAATTTGGGTAAACTCCTGTCCAATACTGATCATTTGCGTTCCTTCGCTGAGTGATAGACGAAGAAAACGGCTAATTCGTACAATGGATTTGCTTATATCATACGCTTCATGACTGATTGCTTTGCTGTTGATGGACTCAAGCGCATTATAGATAAAATGCGGATTTATCTGAGAGAGCAGAAGACTAATTTCTGCTGATCTCTTTTCTTCACTGATGCGACGAACATCATTTATCATATTTCGAACGATGTAGACCATACCATTAAAACATTGTGTCAACAATCCAATTTCATCTCTATGATGATCATTTAGCGTGGGCATATGATCATAATGGCGAATATTACTCATGCTTGTAGCAAGTTTTCTAATACGCTTATTTAATCTCAAAAAGAAGATTGTTGTTACAAGAAAGGCCAGTATCAATTCAAAAAACAATAATACAAATACAGTCTTAAAAAGAACATCGTATTCTGAAAGCGCAGATGCTGAAACAATAACAACAACTGACCAATTATTAATAGGAATTTCCCTTCTTAGAACATAATTTCCTTCATTAGTAGGATGAACACCAACATCCGGTATCTGACTCAGCCCTTCGACAGTTTGAATAGACTGACCTAACATGTTTTTTTCTGCAGCACTTACAATAACCCCAGTGTTATCAATTAAATAAAGTGCTCTGTTGTCATAAATAAAGAACTGCTGTGTTGTATCATTGAGAACGGATTCGCGAATATCTGCTTCAAAAACGATTGTATTGATTGTACCGCTTGCAGATAGTTGCCGGATCATGACGAAATAGCCTATTTGTGATACCGGTTGTTCATAAGGTGTTTCGCGATAATCTTTTCTCAATTGCCAAAGATAGTTTCGATTATCATCGAGAATCCTTTTATATATTCCATTTTCATTCAGCCGAGTTAGATCACAAAAGTATATATTTTGATTTGCATAGAAAGCAGTAGGGGTCAAATGCATACGCAACCGATAGATGTTTTCGTATGAACGATAT
>JAAYDK010000170.1 GCA_012729295.1 Spirochaetales bacterium
GGGTCGATTGCGTTCATCGCTGCACCCGCAGAAGAATTTCTCGAAACCGGTTACCGGCTTGAATTGGTCAAGCAACAGAAGATTCGTTATTGCGGCGGTAAAGCAGAGATGATCCGTCTTGGAGTATTTGACGACATCGATGCAGCAATCATGATTCATGGCGGTAACAACTACGAAGTCAGCGAAAGCTACAACGGCTTTGTGATGAAGAAGATCACGTTCATCGGAAAGGCTTCCCACGGGGGTCTGGCCCCTTGGGACGGAATCAATGCGCTCTATGCAGCGAACATCGCGCTTGATGCAATCAACGCACAGCGCGAGACCTTCCGGGATGAAGATACGGTACGTATCCACGGAATCATTACCAAAGGCGGTGGGGCGGTAAACGTAACTCCGGACGAAGTCGTATTGGAGATCCAGGTACGGGCAAAACGGCCTGAGGCGATTCTTGATGCTTCACAAAAAGTGGACCGTGCGATGCGCGCTGGGGCGACAGCCCTTGGTGCGACTGTTCGCATCGAAACCGTTCCGGGTTACATGCCGCTGAAGAATAATCGCGATATGGCTCATCTCGTACTGAACAACATTCACAGATTCAACAGTAGTCTGGAGCTTGAATTCGGGGGACATAGGGGATCTTCGACCGACATGGGAGATGTGGGCATGATCATGCCGATGGTACACCCCGAAGCCTCTGGCTGTACGGGAGCTTTTCACGGTAAGGATTTCTGCGTGGCCGATAGGGAAGTGGCGATTATCGAATCTACAAAGATTCTTGTCGGTACGGTAATCGACTTGATGTACGACGATGCTTCGGTATTGCAGAAGATCATCGAGAAGGCTCCTGTGGCTATGACGAAAGCGCAGTATCTCGAATTTATGGAGCGGCTTTCGAGCAATAGGGAATTCTCGTTCACATAACGCAATGCACCCATATAGGTAACTTCGAGACGAATGTATGGGGGAAAAGAGGTCATTAAAAGGTTAAATATACTTATATCGTTCAAATTGTGCTGATAATACTTGAATTATAGATATTAAATATATAAATATGTTGACAGTACACCAGAACATGCTATGATATTATGTACATTAACGTATCAATGGGGTACTGCATGTAATTACCGAAACATATAATTGAAAGGAGACAGGTATGAAAGATCAATTGGCTTTATACGGAGGCCCGAAAACCAAAAATACACCGGCGTATCCAATGTACCCGGGCGGGTTGGAAATTGGTGAAGAAGAACGGAAGCAGGTACTCGAAGTGCTTGAGAACAAATACCTGTTCCGTTACTACGGACCGAAGGGCGTCCAGTCCAAAGTCGCGCTTTTGGAAAAAGAATTCGCTAAGAAAATGGGCTCGCGCTATGCACTGGCCACGACCAACTGCACCGGAGCCCTTATTACCGCACTCACTGCATGCGGAGTCGGCCCCGGACACGAAGTTTTAGTTACCGGTTATACCTTTTTTGCCTCATGCGCCGCAATCGTAGCTGCAAAAGCTATTCCGGTGATTGTCGAGGTAGACGAGACGCTGACCATGGACCCGGTCGATGTAGAAAAGAAAATTACACCCTCCACGAAGGCAATGGTTGTCGTGCACATGCGCGGCGTACCGTGCGATATGGACAGAATCATGGCAATTGCGAAAAAGCACAATCTCATGGTCATCGAAGACGTTGCCCAGGCTGTTGGCGGCACCTATAAGGGCAAATTCCTCGGAACATTCGGAGATTGCGGCTGCTATTCGTTCCAGTATCACAAGACCATTACCGCAGGCGAAGGCGGTATGATAGTGACAAACGATCAGCGGCTCTACGACCGCTGCATGGGATACCACGATACGGCAGCCTGCTGGAGACCCGACCGCTTTGCCGAACAACGCTATGAAGGCGAGCTTTTCTGCGGAACGAACTACCGGATGAGCGAGCTTACCGGAGCAGTGATGCTTGCCCAGCTTCACAAACTCGACAGTCTGCTTTCACGCATGAGAAAGAACCAACGCAGAATTATCGATCAGATTAAGAACACCAAAGGCATCAAGGTTCGACCTTCGTATGATGAAAAAGGCGATACCGGTATCTGTATCATGTTCTATCTTGAGAAGAAGGAGCTTGTTCAGACCTTTGTCGAAGCACTCGTCGCAGAAGGCGTCCCCGCAGGTGGAGTATATAACTCAGGCTTGCCCGACTGGCACATCTACGCTCACTGGAAGCACATCATTCATAAGATGACTCCGACTCCCGAAGGCTGCCCGTGGACCTGCCCGTACCATAAGGGACCGGAAGTACAGTATAGCGAAGATATGAATCCGAATACGCTCGAATACTTGTCGCGCGTCGTACACCTTGATATTCCACCGCAAATGAGCGACGAAGACTGCGACCTGACTGCCAAAGCGATTAATAAAGTCGCAGCAGCACTATTGTAAGGGGGACCGGCATGCCTGATATCGGCGTTTGTATTGAACCGTTTTATCCCGGTGCGTCATTCGAGGACAAACTCGCACAGATCAGCAAACTCGGTTTTACTTCGTACGAGTTCTGGTTCCATAACAAGACCTTTACCGGAAACAGCATGATCGACGAGATGAAAGATTTCTCCCAGATTGCCCGTCTGAATAAGAAATACGGGCTGCGAACCAATGACTTCGTATTGAATCATCCCGATGGAGCCATCGTTGCAGCACTGATCGATCGTCGCGATACGCAAAAAATAGTCGACGCCCTGCCCGACATGATTGCAAAGGCTAAGACGATCGGCTGTAAAAAATTCATCAGCGGCAGCGGTAACGTGATTGCCGGCATGCAAGAAGAGGAAGCGTATGATGCGATGGTCGACTCTCTGAAGGCCATTGGAAAAATCTGTGCCGAATCCGACATGGAAATTATCCTTGAGCCGTTTAATACGCGTGTCGACCACCCCGACTACTTTTTAGATAATCCTCAGAAAGCCGTCGATGTGTTGAAAGCTGTCGGAAACGATCACGTGAAGCTCTTGTTCGATATCTATCACATGCAGATCATGTACGGGAATATCCTTGATTTCGTAAAGGAAAACCTGCAGTATATCGGCCATTTCCATATCGCTGGAGTCCCTGGCAGGAAAGAACCGATTGACAACGAACTGAATTATCCGTTCATCATCAAAAAGATCGAAGAGATGGGTTACACCGGTAGCTTCGGTCTCGAGTATTGGCCGACCGGAGACAGCAGTGCTTCACTGGCCAAAACGAAAAAGCATTTGCTGAGCTGATAATTTTTGGAGAGTCGCCTATGCTGGCTATTCACGGAGGAAAGCCGCTACGCAACGTAGCGGCCGAACCCTGGCCATCCTGGCCTGTTTGGAATGATGTGGATCGCTCTAGGTTGGTCCAGGTGCTCGATTCGGGCATCTGGTCTTATAGCGGTCCTGCCGAACAAGCGTGTCTGCAATGGTTGGACAACTACTTTGCTCCGTGCCGTTCGCTGTTGGTGGCAAACGGTACGGTTTCGTTGCAGCTTGCGCTTGAAGCTTTGGATATCGGATATGGGGACGAAGTCATCGTTCCCGGTCTCACCTGGCAGGCAACCGCTGCTGCGGTAGTCGATGTGAATGCCATTCCGATTCTGGTAGACGTAAAGTCCGACACATGGTGTCTTGATCCCGAGTTGTGCGAAGCTGCGATTACCGAAAAAACCAAAGCGATTATCGTCGTGCACCTGTACGGTTGTACTACCGATATGGATGCAATCATGGATATCGCAAAACGTCACCATCTCTACGTGATAGAGGATGCCGCCCACAAGCACGGCGGTCAGTGGCGCAATCAGAAAGCAGGGACTATCGGGGACATCGGAAGTTTTAGCCTCCAGTTGTCCAAAGTCCTTACCTGCGGCGAAGGCGGGATTCTACTCACCAAAGAAGATCGTTTGTGGGAACGCCTCGAATCGCTACGCAACTGCGGTAGACGCAGCCGAAACGCTATCTTCGATGCTACCGGCGGTCAATACGGTCAGGAAGGCAATTTTATCCAATCGGGAAACTATCGGCTTAGCGATTTTCAGTCTGCAGTATTGCTCGGACAGTGCGAACGACTCGATATGCAAAACGAAATCCGAGCGCAAAATGCAGCGTATCTCGATGAATTGTTACGTACGTGTCCCGCAATTACTCCGATGCGCACCGATATCCGAGAGACGAAGAAAGTCTACTTCAATTACTCGTTCAATTATAATCCCGACGAACTCGGTATTCCGACCGATACCTTCCGCAAAGCCCTATCGGCAGAGTTGGGCTTTAAGGTCGAGCCGAGCAATCAGCCGTTGAACGACTGCTCCCTCTATCGTCCTCTGACCAAGCGACGCTATGCTATCAGCAAGGAATATCTGGCGCAAATTGATCCGGCTCGCTTTTCATTACCCGTCTGTCATGATATTTTTAAACGGACTTCGGTAATGTTCCACCACAAGATTCTACTTGCCGGTCCTGCCGATATGGAGATCATTAGTGAGGCATGTAAGAAAATTGCTGCTCATAAGGACGAATTTCGGCACTAGATAGCGGTGGTAGAAAACACAGGTACCTGGAGGCTCTATGTTACGGATTAATGGCATCGGATGCTGTTTGCTCGACGAAGTGTATGGAGGATTTGATCCCGCTTCCGACGAAATAAAACCGCTATTGGGAAAGATCCCGGGAGACGGGGGACTTATCGAAGGCGGTCTGGTCTTTTTCGAGGATCTCGGGCGGTTTTCGGATATGGAGCTCGATCACCTGCACCAGATACTAACAGGCGGGCATCCGGCTTTGGCAACTAATCTCGGTGGACCTGCCGTTGTTGCCATGGTCCATGTAGCACAAATGCTCGAAGGCCTCGATGCCCGTGTTACGTTCGATGGAGTTGTCGCAGACGACGAAGCCGGACAGCGTATTCGGCAGGTGATCTCGAAAACCCCGTTAATCGATCGCTTACGCACGGTCAAAGAAGGACGTACGCCGACTACCATGGTTCTCACCGGGCGCGACGAACGTTCTTTCGTCAACGATATCGGCGTTGCCGCTAAGATGACCGCCTCCGATATTCCCGAAGATTTCTACGATGCAGATATCGTTTTGGCTGGCGGAACCGCGTTACTGCCGGCGTTACAATCAGATTTAGCGAGTATTCTGAGAAAGGCAAAAGACCGTGGATGTCTTACCGTTGTCGGGACTGTCTACGATTTTATCAGTCAGAAACGTGATCCCGGTTCAAGATGGCCGCTCGTTGCCGATGAGGATTGGAATGTTATCGATCTGCTGGTCATGGACGCTGAAGAGGCGCTTCGATTATCGGGGACTGCCGACTTGCAGGATGCCGCGCGCTTTTTCGAACACAGTGGTGTAGGTGCATTCATCATCACTCACGGAAAGAAAGAGACGCTATTGTGGGCAGGTAAAGGCAGATTCGCTTCACATAAGCTTGTCGCGATGCCAGTGAATAAGAAAGCAGATGAGATGATGGCTGCCGATCCTACGCTTCGCAAAGATACGGTCGGGTGCGGCGATAACTTTGCTGGCGGTGTGATTTCTTCGTTGGCAATGCAACTGCTGAAGGACAAAAGCCAAGCGCTCGACATTATCGACGCTTGTGCGTGGGGTAGTGCTTCGGGCGGCTTTACCTGCATGTATGCCGGCGGCACCTATATCGAACAATTTCCTGGTGAGAAAGCGTCGCACGTACGACCGTTAGTCGAAAGCTATTATGAACAGCTGGAGGCCTCGCGGTGAAAATCTTGGTACAGTGGGGCGCGGGGAATATCGGTAGGTCATTCATAGGACAGCTGTTTGCCCGCAATGGTTATAAGGTGGTGTTCGTTGACATCGACATGAATCTTGTGCAAGCCCTTAATAAGGCCGGTCGTTACGAGGTACGCCATCTTTCGTTCGGTACCGAAAAGTCGCTGTCTGTAGAGGGTGTTTCTGCCGTTGACGGTCGTGACGATTCTGCCGTAATCGAACAGATAGTAGCTGCCGATTACGTTTCGTTTTCGGTGGGATTGAACGTATTGCCGCGCGTCATGCCGCTCTTGGCAAAAGCTCTCGAACGACGCGTTTGCATACGGCCCGACGTTCCGCTGGATATTATTATTGCAGAGAATATTCACGACGGTGCTGCCTTCATCAGAAATTTGTTGAAGATATACCTGCCTGAAGACTTTGCATTCGAGAAGCATGTCGGTCTGGTAGAAACGTGCATTGGGAAAATGGTTCCTATTCAACGTGGCAACGATCCGCTTGTCGTATACGGTGAACCGTTTAATACCCTGATAGTCGATAAGAAGGGCTTTTTAGGACCTGTGCCGTCTTTTGCAGGCATCCAGGCCGTCACCCCGATCAGTGCATACGTCGAACGAAAATTATGGCTGCATAACATGGGACA
>JAAYDK010000444.1 GCA_012729295.1 Spirochaetales bacterium
AAGTTTCCGTCCCCTTACGGGGAAGCATCTGATTAATAAGCTGATTCCTTCCTGCCTGGCGTCGGGCATTCGCGTTTCCGTCCCCTTACGGGGAAGCATCTGATTAATGCGGTAGCTGAAACCCCAACAGCTAAAGGGAAACCAAGTTTCCGTCCCCTTACGGGGAAGCATCTGATTAATGTGAAATAAATGTGTCGTATCAAAGATGCCTATAAAGAATGTTTCCGTCCCCTTACGGGGAAGCATCTGATTAATATGTCGATGTCATGGGCGAGGAAATAGTTGATTTGCAGGTTTCCGTCCCCTTACGGGGAAGCATCTGATTAATTATAGGGGGTGAGGCACGCTACGGGAAAACTGTTAACGTTTCCGTCCCCTTACGGGGAAGCATCTGATTAATCTGGGCAATTAAATTCCAGAGTACTACCAGAACAATCGCCTGTTTCCGTCCCCTTACGGGGAAGCATCTGATTAATTAGATTAATTGATTGATTGGAGTTGATTACATGAAGTTTCCGTCCCCTTACGGGGAAGCATCTGATTAATAGCATACCGTTGAACCGGTTGCAGCGCAATGCTTTTCGGACCTCAATATCGCGTTCACAAATTCTTGGCATTTTGTTAGGGCTAAATTCCTTTGTAAAACGCCTGTAATGCCCTGTTGGCAGGAGTTGGCGTTCACATGCGTAAAATATGCCTTTCTGGTTCGTTGATCGCTATGTCTATACAATCCAGAATGCCTCATCATCGTCAAGTCTCACGTTATTTCCCCAGGACTGGATAAGTCCGTTAGTTGGTACGCGATAGGCACGTAATAAATCTGCCCGCTTATCTATGAGTCGAGTCAGTTTTTTTATAACCTCTTTATACTGCGTCTCAGTCAGCATACATTCGAATGCAGACCGCTGTATACGGCTACCATAGGATTTCAAACACTTATGCACCCGATAACGCCGTTTGTTGTCAACAATGTCGTAGACAACCAGATACAACTGTTTGGTTGTTGGTTGTATCTCTTCATTATCATCGATCCCATTACAAATATGTTTCCACCAATTCATATGCAACCTTTACTGTAAACGGTAAGCAATGTACTTCGATGAATCGTGTTCGTCCACGGCTTTCGCCAGCATCTTGACTTGATTTTCCAAGTGAATCCTGTAGTTAAATTCGGTTAGGCCATTCGCACCTTGGCGAACTCTTTTGATGCGCTCTTCATAGCGCCGAATAAAGAGTTTAGCCTGTTCGCGGTTCATGAAGACACCACCATATTGATCGGACTCAAAATCATCAGCATGAAAAGTGTTCCGATTGGCAAGATGGATAACGAAAGCATCCACTAAAATGGGTCGCCATTCTTCCATCAAATCAGAGGCGAGAGCAGCATGTCCGTTCCGAGGTTTGTGTAAGAATCCGAAATAAGGATGAAGCCCATGCGCTGCTATAAGTGTATATAGATCAAACAGAAGCAGGGTGTAACCAAAACTGAGCATGGAGTTAAATGGATCTCTTGGTGGGTTTCTGGACCTGCCGCGAAACCTAAAATCTGATCGAATAAACCTGTTGATATACGAAAAATGGTCCTTCGAAGCCATTCCTTCGTAACCGATCAGGCTTTGAATCGTCGGCGCATGTTCGATTTTTTGGAGGTGACGGTTCATGGTTTCAGAAACTTCGTCGTAACCGATGCTATCATGGTGACGGGCAAATTCACGTAGGATTGTGGTCGTATTGCGAATCTTTGCATAGATGATCGACTTGGACAACTGTAAACAGAAGGTTGGATCGTTCAAGCAGGCAACCTGCTTAAGTTGTCGCTCAACATTAACACAACGTAATGGTTCCAATCGTCCATAGTAGGTGCCGCGATTCGAAAGGTAAGTAACTGGCACGCCTTGTGCAAGCCAGGACGCCGTCAGACTGGTTGTGATATGTACTCCTGGGAAAATGATCACTGCCTCAACCTGGTTAATAGGCACGTTTACCAGTTCCTGAGTCTTGTTTGTTACGATTATTCGACCTGATTCTCGTCGGGCAACAGAACCAGCTTCAGTCAAATATAATGTTCCCATATGTCTTTTCTCTTCCGATCAGCATGTTCCAGCATCGATAAGCTGTGTTACAAAGGTGTTGTATCTGTCCGGGAAATTCTGCCAACCCTCGTTTAGATAGGGACCGATGACGGCGGCAAACAATTTTATAAGCGCATTATGTATCTGGGCAAACGAACTGTCGGTATGCATATGGCACCAGGTATCGTCCACCTTGACAATCTGGTGTGCTACTTTGTTCCGTAGTTTTTCCTCAACTCCCCGAAGAAATCTAAACTGCATCAAAACTTCTGACAAGTTTGCGGCACCTGCTTGACCTGATGAGTTCAGATAAGACAGCACGTGCAGCATGCTGTTCAGCGATATAGGGTCGCTAATGTATCCTCTCGGATATTGTTTGTTTAGATGATTAAGTAGCTGTGACTCATAATTCGCAATCTTGTTTGCGTCCAATTTTGCCACATTCCCATTGTTATTGATTAGGCGATCAAGTTTAAAACGGCAGTTGATCGTAATGTAATACTGGATCAAGCCTGTCAGAAGAGGCGAGAGACGAAGAAGAAAGGTTCCCATCTCCTTACGCAGATAGCAGACCTGCGATCCCAGAAAATACTCATAGAGATCAACAGCCTCAGGTCTTGCAGATGGTTTGATAGGCTTGGGTAAGTCATTCCAATCGGCCAAAAGTTGAGTCGCTCGCTGGAGGTTTTGTTTTAGTCTCACATCCATTGATTGTACCAGGGAACTGAACGGCTGTTGGAAAACATAATCATGACGCTTACATAGTTCAGCTGCACCATTGTAGTCATAACAAAGAATCAATTGCTTAAGCTGTTGTTTTAACAACGTATCTGTGAAGAAACCTAAATTTGGCTCTCTGCAGCGGTTATCAGCGTCCGGGTCAGCGTCTAGCAGTTGACTGATCATGGCGTCAGTATACAAATCATCCATGTACTTGCTAACTTCGCCGCTTCGTGTTCGATGATGCAGCACCTGAATGCAACGATAAGTTTTACCCAAAAAATGAGAAGAGGCCAACAGACAAGCGGTGGCGATCATCTGAGGTGAGCCCGATGATACATTGACGAGAATCTCAGCTTCTGGATCGTCCTGAACGATTTTAGTGATGTAATTGTGATAAACAGCGACAAAAGCCTCAAAATCACTTGGATCGTCAATCCCGGTTTCTCTTAAGATAATTTCGGGCGGTCTTCTGCCGCACAGACGGGATAGTTCCGTGATCGCACATGCGTATCGGTTATCTTGTTTCGAGCGGCTAGCCATTTCAGACGTAAGAACAATGACCACAGCATCCGGCCAATGGTGACGGACGATGTGTAGCATCGGCCCATCGAAATCATCCCTGACGGGGTCAGTTGTTCCGACTGGTGAAAACAGAACTCGTTTGGTCATAAGAAACACCACCCATTCCCAAAGATGTTTTAACCCCCAGCCCACTGTATTTGGCATAGTCAAGAAGCATACCAGCCATTCGCGCCAGAGCATCAGGACCGGTGATTTTTAGTTCAAGCTGGCCATAGAACCCCTTAAGCCAGGCGCTGTCAACACTGAATGATGAAGACGACAACCTGTACTCCCGGATTGTGACATGCGTTCCTAAATAGGTGCGAATATCTCGATCGCCGACCACCAGATCCTCGGCAAACGCGTCCCACCTTTGCAACAAGCTGTTCATGATCAGATCCGTCGAAGGAAACAAAACATGCTGACCCTTACTCTTGAATGTTGTAGCTGTTGTGAAGACAAGTTTGTGTTTTCGGGCTACCTGGTCGGACAGAAAGTGCTTGTCTGCCAGTTCCTTGGCTGATGTCCTGACCAAGCGGGACGGCTCAAGTAGTCTCACCATGGCATTTTTCTGGCGCAATTGCAGCGAAATCGGCAGTCTAGTTAACAGCGCATCTTCCAGAACCGAGGCAAATTCGTGGTTCAGTGCGTTTACCATCCAGACTACCTGCCTGTGATTGTTGCTCTCAAGGTGCTGTGACCAGGGCTTTAAAACAGACTGGTGCAGTTGGTCCGCGTAACCTAATGGAATCAACTCTTGGAATGCCGCGTGAAACAGCGATCCCCAGCTTTGATTGACAGAAAAAGTGTCGGGTACTTCAATTGGGATCTCCACATGAAGTATCATGCCTGGATCTCCTTGATTCCACAGATGCCCATCTTGTATCGGCCCTTGCGTGGAATGCCGGGTTGCACCCCTAACAATGTTGTCTTGAGCGTTCTGGGTGCAGCAATGTTATCGCGGTAACGGTGCTTTTTATAGAACTGCTGTTCGAGGATCGTTTCTACGGTTTGCCTCGCTGAGTCACAATCCGGAGCTAACGAATAAATAAGGCTTTTTAGCTGAAAGCCTGTGTTGCTACCAAGTTTGATTGCCGTGTATTCTTTGGGTGCTGCTATTGGCCGATATTGAGTTTCTGTTATAGAAGCGGTGTTTTGAAAGACTTCTGAGAGTCGTTTTTCATGATACTCCAACACACGTGCCTGGTGTGTCCGGACACTGTCAAGGATGCCCTCTGCGCTGACGATGTACTCCATACCTGCGTCAGCCAGATGTTGCCGATCCAGCGACACGGTGAAACGCATAGTTGCTGTAGGCTTTATACATTCACGCCAGATTGATATTTCGTTGACCGCCTGACGTCTGACAGGGGCAACCAGATCATGTTTTTTACTGATATTAATAGCATCACTTGCAACTGGCGTGCTGTCACTGACAAGAAAACCTCTGAAAGGATCTGCAAGCATCCGGTTTAGAGGCTTACCGTTCCTGTCATAGACTGCCTTGAAAAGCAATCTGTCGATTTGCGTATGGATATATCGAGTATTTAGCCTGTTGCTGCTGTGAAGCTGGTTTTGGATGTCCCGCCAAAGCATATCAACCCGATGACCCATTTCCTGACCAGATTCCCTGGCTTTGATCAACATCGCAGACATGATAGCGGTTCGCAGTGCCCCTTTGATAGAACTTCCGGGAATATAGGGTTCCAGGTGAACGGTTTTCGTGTGTTCCAGAACATCGTTCAACGTGTTTTGCTGCTGGTCAACATGAAAACAGCTCAAGAATAGTTCCGAACACGTTTTAAATGGATCGAGCACTCGTTGTTGCCTGAGCCACGTATAATTGTCCATTTGTCGGCCGTATCGACTGACAGCGTCAATATAAAATTCAACCCACCCTTGGCGTGTTAGCCAATCTAGCCATTTACGTTCATGCAGGATTCCCGCACGATGACTATCCGGATCAAAAACAAAGTCCAGTTTGGTGTATTTCAAACCGTTTCCAATATGAACCGGCGTGATGACCAGTAATTCAAAAGGAATAGTTAATATCTCTTTCATAGATCGATCCCCGCAAACAGCGTTTTTCCAATACGGTAGACAGGATGCAGACCACCATAAGACAGATCCAATATAGAGCCGGATAAGGCGGTTGGGAAACAGGATCCTTCGCGTATTACAACACAGTTCTTCCGCTTGAGCGCCCGGCCGGTTGTTGCGTCGACATAAGATGCGGAAGCCGGAAAACCGGATCGTGACGACAGCAAGTACCGGCTGTCTGCATTTTGAAGAATGACAAGATCAGTATGGATATCTGGTATAACACTGCCTAAAGCCATATGCCAGCGGGCGTTGGGATGGTTGAGCATGGAACTAATCGCCTGCGCTGATGAACTATGTACAAGATCCGTGTGCTCAGACACAAACGTTCCATATCCACTTGATGTTTTGCCACCGATACCTGTCACGCCGAGACTGCGAACTGTTTTTAGCAAACGAACTTGTAGTGAACGATCTGAAATTGCGACCAGCCAGTAAAGCCCACATGCGATCCGCTCATCGTCAAAAAAACGCCAGGCTGTGACCCGATACGGCAACGGTTGCTCATTATCCCTGATACCGACCCGATCATATGTCACAGGCATACCAAATTCAGCGGAGAAAAGTTCAGGACTGCCTTCACCGCGCATCAGATAGGCGATATAGTGTGATATCTGATCGGCTGCGATGAATGATATTTTCTTCAGTTTCTTTTTTATAGATGGTGCATAAGTGGTTGCTAGCGGACTGAGCAGTGGTTTTGGTAAGAAATACGTGGCTTCGGGATCAGTGCTTGCCTGACGCCATGGTAATAGACTTGAAAAGCTCAATGATCCAGACGAGACAGCGTCAAGCAGCTCACCCAGTGACTGCTCACCATACAAGTTTGTCCATTCGATGCAAACGGCCGAAAAGAAGCTATCCGAAGACAGTGTCATGTTGGCCCCATTCAAACCAGAAACGCCCCGACCGTCACCAAAACGCACCGGTGTGTTGAACCTCAGACGGATCAGGTCGATGTCAGGACTGGACGACACTGCGCAGCACCTCCCTGGAGCGATCAAGATTCTGGACATAGTCCAACTCACTTCGCAGATCCAGGTCTTCGAATCGGACCCGGCCGTTGCCCCGCGATCCGCCCATGCCCAAATAATCCGATTGTAACAGCCGGATACCTTTGGCAATCAGTTCAATATCGCCGGCAACCTGGTCAGCATCCTCAACGACATAGGTGAGAATAAAAGTGAACTCGGCCCCTGCCGGAACGCGTTCCAGTTGGCGGGGGTTTGCGACTGACGTGATCCGGTCGATATAATTTTCGAATTTCACCTCGGTAAGGTACAGATCGGTATCTGCCTTTTCCAGCAGTGCAACTGATTTTTCTGTCATGAACAGGTCGCGGAACTGAAGGCGGGACCTGCGAATGTTTTTACCGCCAGAACCAAACAAGTGCTGCAAGGTATCGTTCTCTTCATCGACCTTAGGCATCCAAGGCGTTTTTGCTTCGCTAGCAGCCAGCAGACTGCGCATCTTACCCTTGATAGAACTGCCGGGAATAATCGGGCAGCGGGTTACGGGATCGCGAACAACGATACTGTCAACAGCCCCTATCGGTGAGTAATCTCCCGAGGTTCCAATGTGCAAGCCGGTTTCAAGAATGATTCGGCCAGTGATGGTGAGTTTGTCTTTAATTGAACGCGCGTTTTCAGGCATTGCCATATCTCCTTCCTGTTGAGCCAGCTATCAGGATCGATCTCCCTTGAATTTCCGATAAGCGACGATTGATTCAAGCAGGCGATAGAAATCGTCAAATTTCTTTTTACTGCTGCCGATGTTCTTAATGATTGATGGCATGTCCAAAATGCCATTGGTAGCACTTAAAGATGCTTTTACGCTGGATTCGCGACCCATCTGATAGACAAGGCGAAGCCTGAGGTATTGGACATCACTTTGGATATCTTGGCTCAGTGTGTCACTGTTTGCAAGTTCGCGGTCGACTTTGTTCCGGATTACGGCTGCTGCCGATAGGATTTTTCTCAGTTGTGATGTTGTGAACATGGTATTGGGGTTAAGCGAATTAACTAGCTTTTCACCCAATTCGACGGGATCTTGTCCTGCAAGATCCAGAACAGCGTTACCCGAGGTGTTACCAAACCTATTCGAGGTGTCGTTGCGCCTGTTTGTCCTATAACGCTGATCCTGGTAGCCGGGACTGCGGCCATCGTTACCGCTGCTAAAGTTGTTGTATTGGTCGGCCATATCAATTTCCCCCTCTCTTTCGTGAAGAATAAACACAGAGCATTATCGCAGTAATAAGGTGTTTTCTTGTCTGCTTGTTGGTAGCCCACGTATAGAGGTTTTTTCGCAAGTGTTCGTAGTGTTCTTTTACCGTTATACTGGCCTGATTGCCCGGATCTCGGCGTGCGATTAGGTACATAAGCCGGGCGAGAGACAATTTTTCGTCTGGTGATTGGAGCAGGTGAAGCATCTTGTACATAAACGACATACTGGCGGCAAATTGGACTTGTTGTTCGTTGTCTAATTTCAGGCTTTCCAGCAGGAAATCCCGCATGGGCAAAACGTGGTCGCTCAAATCAGACCAAGTGTAGACATGCTTGCAGGTTGTCCGCCCAGAACTGCTTTCCAGACCAAACAATGCGATTTGGTCCTTTTCGCCTTGCTTGGCTTGCGTTTCAAGGTCTCCTGTAATTTCAGCCATGCGTGATATGGGAAAATCTGGTCTGAACATACCTATGCCGGCAGAAAAACTGAGTTTGTCTCCCGTGAACTGGCGGAATTTTTCACGTAGATCCAGTGTAAAATCGATCATTTCTTGCCAAGGACCAACCATGAACAGGTCATCGCCGCCCGAATATACGATCACGAGGTTACGGTTACCTTCGACCGCGATGTGGTTCATGTGACTGCGGAAGAAACGTGATAAACTGCGTGACAGAACAGCAGAACGACCCAATGTTTCGTACATGCCTTTATCTGGTGCATCTCCGCGAAGGCCTTCGGCAAATAGCCGGCCGAGATTATCGATATCCGCACGTAAAACACCTAATCGGCCGATGCCTTTGTCACCTAGAGCTTCAATAAAGTCTTTGAACTCGACTGCACCGTCTTCTTTACCAATGCAGTGGTTGTAATCAGCGATCCATAGCCGGGTTGCGATCGAAAGACCACTAACCCCATGGTTTTTCGAATAAATTCTAACGATCTGTTCTGGCTCTCTTATTAACAGTTTCCTGGTTTGCGCAGGTGTCATCGTTGCCAGATAATGCGTTCCTGTTAAAGAAGGCAAGGGAAGATTAAGGTTGCCAGTGTGCATGTCCTTTAAAACCACAAATACGCATGATGTCTCTGGACTTTGGGCACTGCCCTTGGCTAAGCTTGTACCGAGTTCGATCAGAGCATGGCAGGTTTGACAGATGTACGCGTCGGTGTCTGATGTATCTGTCCCCTTAACTTGTATTAACTGTCCAGACTGCCCACAGACTCGGCATTCTCGGTCGCCACTTGCGGGTTTGACTGGCGTAAACAATGTTGCGATCTCGCCAGCGGCAAAGCGCTGGAGTTTCTGGACTGATATTATCCGGGAGACATCTCGGTAGACATCTCTTAAGGAGTTTGCTGAGGTATCTTCCTGCTGCATAAATTGACTGGCTGTGGCCGGTGCACCGCCAAGACCGAGATATAGCTGAACTGCGAATTGGTTGTACAACCATTGGTTGATCCGACGATAAGCCTGTTCCAACAAAGATCGAGCCTTTTCAGTATTGGGCAGCAGCATGAAAAAGCCGCCGCCACCGTTATATAACAGGTTTGCCCGGGACAGTTCGAGTGATGTGAGTACTTCGTCAGCGATTTGTTCAAGGATTAGCTCAAGGTAAAATGATCGGCCGCGTAAAGACTTCAGGGCCTGCTTGGAACTGATCGTGTATAGGAAATCCTGGATACCGGACAAATCGGCATGTGCCAGGAAAAACAACGGTTCGTTACGGAAAGCTTGCACATCGTTCAGAATAAACGAGCGATAATCACGGATTCCGCGTTCTTCAAGACAGTCATGGATGCAGCAGGCAACAGCTGTTGTCAGCGAAACATGATCGAAGAGCGAAATGTCCGCTAACTGAGTCTGATCTGTGTTGGAAGGCACATAAGACAAGTAGCTGTCCAGTATGCCGTAGACTGAGTTGAGATAGTTGGAATCTTGCCAGTCAATTGAATGAAGATCCGTGGCCAGATTGCGCCAGATTGCTGCGTATTGTTCCCGATCGGCTTTGCCTCCTGCAGTTCGTTCAATAGGGGTTATCAGGTGCTGCTCGTCGTGCTTGCCGTATACAAGCGGGTATTCGTGTTCCAGGTTATTTTTATTGCGCTGCGTGCAAACGATGTTGAAAATGCTGTCAAGTCGCTTGTGTGCATCAAAGCGATATCCGGAAACGGCGGCGTCTCCTTCACCGGGCTTGTTACGACGGTCCGTGCCTGCAGCGATATTGTCTGCTTCACATATAATCCAAGCTGGATGGTCAGAGGGAAGACCTGATTGAAGCAGTTCACGCATGTGATGATATCGGATGCATTCGACAACAGATTGCTGTTCCTCTGTTTGCCCAATGATGTTACTGATTTCCCTAGCGCCTGATTGGGAATGGTTATGGCCTGCCTCGCCGAGTCCTGAGCGCAAGATTACTTTCCCAATATCATGCAGCAACCCTGACCAGATCAAGCGCAGCTTGATGTGATTCATCTTTGTCATCCTTCCTGAGTACAGTCAATACTATGAGAAGAATTTTCGTTATTAACGTGATTATAACACTTTATCAACAATATGAAAATGACAAACAAACACAAATATAAGCCTGAATATTGGCTGGTATGCGTGATTTCTGATCGTTCAAATAATTAAGTGTATTGTTTTAAATCATATGCGCGAATTGACTTTAGGCTATAGTCTGTACGGATATACTGGCAAGCTAGATATATTTGGCATCTGCTGGAATATTCATTCGATTGGCAATATGAATCACTGCATTACCGTCCCATTACGGGGAATCCTCTGATTAATAGGCGTCATTGCACATTTCTTGGGAGGATATTATGAGCGTATCCGTCCCCTTACGGGGAAGTATCTGATTAATCCGTTAGTTGGAACCCAACGCAAGGCTGGCACTCAGGTTTCCGTCCCCTTACGGGGAAGTATCTGATTAATAGCATACCGTTGAACCGGTTGCAGCGCAATGCCTTTCGGACCTCAATATCGCGTTCACAAATTTCTGGCATCTTGTTAGAGCCAAATCCCCTTGTAGAACGCCTGTAATGCCCTGTTGGCAGCCGTTAGCGTTCACAGGCAGAAAACTTCCATTTGTACCATTATGAGTTTATAAAATCCAGTATGTCTATTCTCATTCGAGCCTATATCACCCCAGCGTTGAACGAATGTATTGTGTGGATGCGATACACTAGCAAATCTTCCTTGATCCCGTAACTCAAGAGAGGCTCAAAATTGAGTGTGAGCGGTTGGAGTTAGATAAGCGGTGTACGGGACTTTCGGACGTATCTGAGTCAGAATCTGGGATAGTACTGATGCCAAATATTGACAGCTCGCTTCTGGATAATTCACTTTTAGATTCTGACAATAGCCTATTAATGTGAACTTATGATATCAGTACTTA